>CALHRJ010000403.1 GCA_938038395.1 uncultured Deinococcales bacterium
GCTCAGCAACTTAGCAACTCAAAACGACATTGATTTAAAAGTGGATATCTATCCATTTTATGGTTCCGATGCTTCAGCCGCTTGGCGTGCAGGTGGAAACTTTCCAACAGCGTTGATTGGTCCGGGTGTAGATGCATCTCACGCTTATGAGCGTACACACCGTAAGGCTTTAAAAGCTACAGCTGACTTGTTGCTTGCTTATTGTTTAAAAAAATAGCCAGTTAAGTTAAAAGCAAAGATTGGGGATATCCAAGGTACATATTAGGTATCTTGGATATTATTTTGCATTAAGCTTTAAAGTTATGATCAGCAAATTGAGTAATGGATAGGCTTTGGGAATGCTTAAATCGTCATTCTGAGAAATATATGATTCCCTGTTTCTACTGTTTGAAGATATTAGATGTAGTTTGTGTTTAATCGCTGTCAAATTATCTATAAATTGAGCTTTAAGACCAAAAATTTATCTGAAAACATAGTAGCTAATGAAGGATTTTTAGTAGTAACGATAGTAATTTCGATCGTATTTGCGACTGAAATCCAATAATACTGTTCCATTAAGCGCTAAAATCCTGTACAATGGGGCAAAAGAAATTCTGTTAAGCCCATTTTTCATGAACCAGAATTTATCTTTATCGTAATGTTTAGCAAGTTGTTGATTGGTCTTGTAGGTTTAGCTGTTGGATAGTATGAAGGTTTACTGCAGTATCATGGTTAGCAGTAGAAGTCATATTACCCCATATTAAACCTAGTAATTACAAAAGCGAGACTAGGTTCAAGCAAAGCTTGAAAATAACTTAGACTAAGAAATTAGGGGAAGAAATGTCAACGCAAGAATATCCGAGCTTAGTGTGGCACCTAAAAAACACACAACTGTTCGAAGATTTATCAGAAGATGATCTAGAGCAGCTATCTCGCCTAACGCCATATAAGCGTTACAAAGAAGGCGATATTATCTATTTTATGGAAGACCCTGCTGACGCGCTGTACTTCATCCGCGATGGCATGGTTAAAATTTCAATGTATTTCCCAAATGGTAAAGAAATGATTCTTGCCCTACTGGGTAAATATGATGTTTTCGGCGAGTTACTTCTTTTACCAAGTGAGCGCCGTCCAAACCAAGCAGAAGCTGTTATGGATACCACACTTATTGTGCTTCCAGAAGAAGATTTCCATAAGCTACTGACTACACATCCACAAATTGCTATGAAGTTCATCCAAGTTATGTCAACTAAGCTGTTTCAATCACAGTCTTGGTTTGCTGAATTGGGCGCTTTTGATGCACCAGGTCGTCTTGCCAACTTGTTACTACGCTTGGGCAATGATTTTGGTGTTGAGAGTGAACGTGGAACCGTTATTGAACTAAACCTAACACAACAGGATTTAGCCAAAATGATTGGTGCAACCCGCGAAACTGTCAGTCACTGTCTAGCACGTTTGTTAGAATTTGGTGCTGTCCGTCGTAGACGCTCACCTATTGCTGTAAATATGGAAAAACTACAAGAGTTTCTTGACGAAGCAAACGAATAAGAGTGATTAAAAACTCATCATCGCTTTGAAGTCAGACTTTGGGGGTTTTGACTTCTTTTGCTTCTGAATGAATTAGACTGTGTTTATGTCTAATTTTTCAGAAGAAGATAAGCAATTTATGCAGCTTGCTTTAGCGCAAGCCAAACTTGCACTTGATGCAGGTGATTTTCCAGTGGGTGCAGCACTGGTTTTAAATGGGGAACTTTTAGGGGTAGGACGCAATAGTCTTTTTACAGATAACCGTACCGATGCCCACGCTGAACACAATCTACTCACAGAAAAGTCAGAAGAGATCAGAAATACCATTCGGGGCAAAACAGACTATTCACTGACACTTTACACAACTTTAGAACCCTGCCTAATGTGCTTAGGAACAGCGATATTGCATCGTGTTTCTCGCATTGTCATAGCTTGCCCTGACCCAACAGGTGGAACAATCAACATTAATCGCGACGATTTAGGAAGCTTTTATCAACGTGTTTGGGCAGATTTCGAAATGGGACTAGAGCGTGAAGCCTCGCATGACTTGATTGTACAGTTTTTGAAAACAGGTAAATTTAAGTCTTGGAAAGAGATGCTTGCCGAGTTTGAAAAACTTAAAGCTACTTGGTAGCCAGCAGCATTTGCAGTATTGATTTGGTTTCGACATTTTAGTAGGGTACGTTTTACGTACCGCCTTTTGTGCACTAAAATTCCAACTGTTTTTAGTAGAAGGAAGTCAAAACCTTTTATGATATCTTTGAACTCAATTGTTGAAATTACCTGATGCGTAGAATGCACGCTACTGGACTAAACCCTAAGCGTATTTTTGTGTTGTAATTGCTACTAGAAAGTTAGTCTTTTCAAGACTATTCAGATACTGTCAAAGTTTAAAGCGATACGCCTAATTCACCACGAGTAATCTGAAAATTTACATTGCCATGACGCATCATTTGTGGGCGGATTTCTCGTGATGCAGCATTTTTAATGA
The DNA here is from genome assembly GCA_938038395.1 of uncultured Deinococcales bacterium. Lineage (GTDB taxonomy): Bacteria > Deinococcota > Deinococci > Deinococcales > Trueperaceae > CALGZD01. The sequence goes on from CALHRJ010000403.1 coordinate 2,498, forward strand.
GCTTGACTAAGGTTTCTATATTATCGTCTAGATGATTGCTAAGCACTAAATCAATATCGCTATTACTTTTACCTGCAGGACTATCAAAATGACTCAACTGAAACACAGGAATCATAGGATGACCCTGAACTGCTTGTTCGTGTGTGTGTAGCAGGATTATATCAACACCTGTAGCACCTAAGCCGCTAACACATTCATCTAAGTTACTCGTTGGACAAGCCATAATATAAAAGCCAGTATCTTGTGCTGTAGCAGCATAGTCTAAACTAGCTGAGGCATGATTTAGCGATAGTTCAGTTTGATACTGCTGTGCTGTGGCTAGCGTACCTTCTTCAGGCGTAACAACTGTGCCCCCTGCTTTTATAATCATTTTAGTAAGTACAGTCAATGCTTCTAAACTATCATCTGATAAGTCCTCAACACTCATCAGACCAATTCTCAAGGCACCTAAACCTTGTCGTTCAATCGTTGGATTAGAAACATTTTCGAGTTGTGCTTTAAACCAATTTTCTAGATTACTTTTTGCTTTGGTGATGCCACCGTCAAGTTGGATGCTTCCCCAACCATAGGGTTGCTGACTTAAAGATTTCTTGTCTAAGGCACCCCGCATAAAGTCGTTGTGTGTTTTTTCGCAGCCGTGCTCGAGCAGATACGCGAACTTCACCATAGGATGTTCTAAGTAACCTAGTAGCGTTTCAACATAAATTTCTTCCGAACGACCACTTGAAGCACCACAACCTTCGGTATGTGCTAGTGTGACGTATCGGCTTATGCCTTGCATTTTCCCTAAACCCTCTTCATTCAACGTATTTGCAATCATAGAAGCAATCTGCCCTGAACACAAGCTAGTTGGTAAAATCAAACCAATTTGTTCAGTTGCGTAACCATCTTCAGTAGCAATAAGCATAGCTTCAGTTTGTTTTAATAGCTTTTTATGAGTGCTACTTAATGTAGTATCAATAGCAATAGGCTGACCACTCAACTTAGGACGTTGTTGTAAGCTTTTTAAGTTACTCGCATCACTTTGTTGCCAGTTACGCCAAATTTGTACTTGGGCGTGACCTGCTAATTCACCAACACTGTGTTTGCCAGAAACTACAGCTAGACTATAGTCAACTAGATTTTTTCCTAAGTTATCTAAAGGTGTACCATCTAGATATTCACCAGCATTGATATCCATATCATTTTCAAGTAGTGTATAGCGTTCGGTAGTCGTGACGATTTTTACAGTAGGTACAAAAGGGAAATTCGTAATTGAACCATTGCCTGTTACAAAATAAATCAAGTTACATCCAGACGCAACTTGCCCAGCGATGCTCTCTAAATCATTGCCTGGACTATCCATAAAATAGAATCCTGAATTTTTCATAGGCTGACCATAGTCAATGACTTCATCGAGGCTAACATCAGGATGTTTTTTCATGGCTGCGCCTATGGATTTGAGAACTATATTATAAAGACCACGGAATTTATTACCACCCGAAGGATTGCCTTCTGCAGATGTACCGTGCCATGCAACGCGTTCTTTAAAGCGTTCAACCATCATCAAAAAACGTTCAGCCGTAGGTTTGTCTTTGACTTTGGCAAGCATGTAGCGTTCTGCACCAATAAGCTCATCGGTCTCGGCAATATTGGCACTGCCACCTTGTGCTACGACTTCTTTTGCAGCCCAAGCTGCAAGTGGGTTTCCAGAGATGCCAGAAAAGGCATCGGAGCCGCCGCACTGCAAAGCAATTTTGAGTTTTGAAAGGGGTTGCTTGCTGCGTTCGTGTTTGTTGCACTGTTCTAACCAACCTTCGACTATAACCGTGCCACGTTCTAACATAGTTTCAAAACTGCCAGAGAGCTGCAAGAATTGGTGCTCGAGCGCTAAAATAGGATAGTCATGTTCACGCATGTAACTCTGTAGCATTCGACTATCTATACTTCCTAAACCATCATCTACAATAAGCGCTGCAGCGACATTTGGGTGAACCAAAAACCCAGATAGTGTTCTAAGCAATAGTTCAGTGTTATTACTATCTTTTGCAGCACCTTCGGTATGGGCAACCGCAACGATGCCATCAACATTGTCCCAGCCATCTGCAGTACTTTGGGTCATTTTTTCTAAGCGTTTTACATAACCTGCTACCCGAGAACTCAAGCCAACAATCACAATCATATTGCGGGTGCCAACGCCTCGATTACCATCACGGTTGTAACCCATGAAAAATTGCTCAGACATTTGAGGTATTGGCTTGTCATAGTCATGTATTACAAGTGTTTCAATATCTACAGGTAAAACTTCATTTTCGAAGTTACCTTCTTCAGGAAGGTCCAAATCTTTGCTTCGTTGTTTTAGGCTGTGCAAAATATCATCGTTACAAAGATAATCACCTGCCGCAATCTCTGTAATAGCTTTTGCAAAAGGCATATCCCAAGATAAGATTGGACTACCCTTCTCAATTGCTTTAATTGCAAAACGGTGACCTTCTAAAATGTTGTGTTTGATGTTTAAGGAAGCACCTTCAAACATAATTGTTGTATTTGCAGCGATGTTTTGTGTTGCAACAGCAGCATTATCGTTTGGAGCGGCTAGGCGCGCTATTTTTTCAAAAGGATAGTGATTCACAGAATTGAGTCTTATTTAAAATAGATTTAATCTTGAGTACGCTAGTAGTTAACTATCTATCAAATATTGTCTCACAGTACGTCATAGATAGTATGGTTTTAGATAACAAAGATTAAGTAAACGTTAACAAAAAGTAGAGGTGTTCAATACCTAAGTTTATTAACGTTTGTAGTTTAACCCAAGTACTTTCACAAGCAAATGACTTAAGGCAAAAGAAAAAAGAGAGGCTGTGAACCTCTCTTTTCAAGTATTTTAAAATCAGATTTATAATCTACGGATTACATTAGTATTTTGTTACTTAGTATCTTGCTCTTGCAGATGCTTCGTATGGAGCTTAGCTTCCTTTGCTGCATCTTTTTTAGCTTGACTATCTGCTTCTTTACTGATTTCATCAACATCGTCTTCAGCCATCATAACCATAGCAGCGACGCCTTTGTCATCATCATCTAAACGCATAATCGTGACGCCTTGCGATGAACGACCGTAGGTACTTACTTCGCTTACACGTGTGCGGATTAGTACGCCACCTTCAGACAGTACGAAGAGTTCTTCGTCGCCTTTAACTTTACTTACGCTAATGACAGCACCAGTTTTCTCGGTGACTTTTAGGTTGATGACACCCTGACCGCCACGACCTTGCAAAGAATATTCTTCAAGCTTCGTACGTTTGCCGTAACCTTGTTCTGAAACAGAAAGAAGTTGTACGTCTTCTTTTTCATCTTTATTGACAACCACTAAGCTGACAACCGCATCACCTTTTTTAAGCTTGATACCACGTACACCTTGTGTTGCACGACCCATATCTCTGGCGTCAGATTCGTGGAAGCGGATGGACTGACCCTTTTCGGTAGCCATGATAATTTCAGAATCACCATCAGCCATTTTTACAGAAACGAGTTCATCGTCATCATTTAGGTTAATTGCAATGAGACCAGATTGATAAATATTGGCATATTCACGAATTTGTGTTTTCTTAACAGTACCGTTGCGGGTAGCAAATACAAATGAACCATCGGCATCGAAGTCATTAACTGAAAGTACAGTATAGACCTGTTCGTCTTCTTCAAGCGGTAAGGTATTTTTAAGGTGATTACCTCTTGCATTACGCTCTGCTTCTGGCAGATCATAAATCTTCTCACGGTAAACACGACCTCTATCAGTAAAGAATAGGAGGAAATCGTGTGTATTACCAATAAGCAAGAGTGAGTTAACATCATCTTCTTTTTGATTCTGTGCTTTAGAACCACGACCACCACGAGACTGAGCACGATAGCTCGTCAGTGGTGTACGTTTAATGTAACCACCACGGGTAAGCGTAACGACCATTTGCTCTTCAGCAATCAAATCTTCTTTGCTTATGTCATCGCTCAAGTCGATGATTTGGGTACGACGCTCATCGCTAAACTTTTTTCTAATTTCTAGAAGCTCATCACGAATAACGCGCCAAAGGACAGTTTTGTCACCAAGAATTTCTTCAAGACGATCAATCTCTGCTTTAACTTCGTTGTACTCTTCGATGATCTTGTCACGTTCTAGACCTGTTAAACGGCCTAGGCGCATATCAAGTACAGCTTGTGCTTGAATTTCAGACATACCGAAGTTGTCCATTAAGCCTTGACGTGCTGTTGGAGAATCAGGACTATTCCTGATTAATTTAATCACTTCATCTAAGTGATCAAGCGCAATTAAGTAGCCTTCTAAGATGTGGGCACGTTCTTTAGCACGGCGCAGTTCGTACTCAGTACGTTTGGTAATCACGTCTGCACGGTGGTCTAAAAAGAGGCTCATGGTTTCTTTTAAAGACAGGACTCTTGGCGACTTATTAACAATCGCTAAGTTATTAACACTAAAGGTTGTGCGCAAGGTTGTGTATTTGTAAAGCTGATTTAGTACAAGTTCAGGAATTGCACCTTTTTTAAGCTCAAATACAATTCGCATACCTTGTCTATCAGATTCATCTCGAAGGTCATAGATATCTTCAATCTTTTTATTTTTGACCAGTGAGGCAGCATTTTGAATGAGTGAAGTTTTGTTGATTTGGTAAGGAATCTCAGTAACAACAATTGCTTTACGGTTGTTACGCTCTTCAAAGCGAACCTTAGCTTGTAAGCGAATGCTACCTCTACCTGTTTCAAAGGCTTTGCGAATACCTTCACGCCCCATAAAGCCACCTGTAGGGAAGTCTGGACCTTTGACGTATTTCATCAAGCCATTAAGGTCAATATCAGGATCATCAATCATGGCAACTAGACCGTCAATGATTTCACCAATGTTGTGTGGTGCAATATTCGTTGCCATACCTACAGCGATACCTGAAGCACCATTTACAAGCATGTTTGGTAGTGCAGACGGCAGTACTTCTGGCTGTTCAGTAGTGTCATCGTAGTTAGGTACGAAGTTTACAGTCTCTTTGTCAATATCGCTTAGCAATGCTTCTGCTGCTGCGGTAAGACGTGCTTCTGTATAGCGGTAAGCTGCTGCTGGATCACCATCAATTGAACCGAAGTTACCTTGACCGTCAATTAAGGTATAGCGCACGTTCCATTCTTGAGCCATACGCACCATAGCGTCATAGATTGCGGTATCACCGTGAGGGTGAAACTTTTTAATGACTTCGCCTACAACACCGGCACTTTTTGTGTGCTTACGGTTACTGGCAAGACCAAGCTGATGCATAGCGTAGAGAATCCTACGCTGCACAGGCTTAAGACCATCACGCACATCTGGCAATGCACGTTCGACAATAACGGACATGGCGTAGGTCAAAAAGCTGGTTTTGATTTCATCGGAAATATTTACCGATACAACGCTTCCTTCGTTCAACAGAGACCTCCTTCAGGTCTGGAAAATAAACTTGATAATAAATTCAAAGTCTTTTGAGCACTAAAATTATGTTTATGCACTTCTTGTGGGTTGTTCTTTGAACCAGCTGGGATTGTTGTTAGAAGTGGCATAATGAATAGTTTGAGTGGTATTAAATCTAAGGATTTGACGAGGTTAAACTATGTTTTTAAGCTCGAGCCTCGAACATTTATTCGGATACAGTTGTTATTTAATTAGGTAGTTAAAAAACACAATGTAAGCGAAGTTCTAAACAGCAAATTATAGCACATTTCAGGTATCAATGTGAAGGTAATATGGGAAGTGAAATTCCTTATACTAAAAAGCTTTTTGCTAAATATCGAGTGCGTTTTCGAAAACAAAACCCCCAATGATTTAAGGTATATTTAAAACTTGATGTTAAGGATGTATTTATTATGACGGGGTAATTGTTTTTATTGTTAACTCAATAGGTATTTTGGAGCATTTAGGTATACCGAGTTGTACTGATTATTTCATATTTTAAACCACTAAGTATCCAAAAGATCTATCTTCGGTAAGCTCTTAGGGGTACTCTTGTACAAAAGCTCATAATGTTCTAATTAGTGGGTATAGCCTCCAAAAAGTATAGGTGTAGGTCTTAAGTAAAGGTGAGGCGAAGCAGTGGTTAAAAGTAGATTGAAAGCATAGATCAGTAAGGAAATCCTCATAAGCAAATTGTAAAACAGGATTCCAAAATAGATTGAAATGTGTCTGTGAAAGAATTTTAGGTGCAAGACTTCTTTATGAGTTTTGTCAAAAGAAAATCGTGAGTTGAACTTATTTTTATCTAAAGCCTATAGTTTTAGAGCCTAAAATATTATTAGAAAATCTTAAACGATAATTTAATGTACCCTTTTGTTTCTATTAGTAATTCTTGATGTTTAGGAATTAAGAGCAAACTCATAAATATGGACCTGCTGACCTGTTAATGTTCGTTAGTAGTTCTTTTCTGCGGGCAGTTTTTCGGGAGGGCCAGTCAGAAACGCACATACAAAAAACTATTTTTTTAATTACGTGAAGGTTATTTTGGGAGGAGACCAAATATGAAACTTCGCTTTTTGCTGACCCTTTGTGTCGGCGTATTTATATTGGCAGCATGTTCTACATCTACCAAAGATCAAATTGATGGACTAAACGCTCAGGCTGAACCATCCGAGCCAGTAGTAGGTTATTGGCAGCCGGAAGTCGGTACACCTTGGCATTACCAAATAGGTATGCCAGTGAGTAGCAGTGATCAATTTGTTGATGATGTAAAGGTCTATAGCATTGATGTTTTTGATAATACAGCAGAAGATATTGCTTTCTTAAAGAGCAAAGATATCAAAGTGATTTGTTATATCAATGTAGGTGCTTGGGAAATCTGGCGTGACGATGCTTCACAATTTCCAGAAAGTCTAAAACTTGGTAACTATGATAACTGGGCTGGCGAACGTTGGTTAGATATCCGCCCACCAGCAAAGCTAGACAATCCTGCTGATGGCTTTAAGCTTCGTGAAATTATGGAAGCACGTTTTACTGAAGCTGCAAACCGTGGTTGTGATGCGATTGAACCTGATAACCTCGATAGCTGGAATCCGCAAATTAACTTGAATGATGGTCAACCTCGTGAATTTGAAATTAGCTATCAAGACCAAATTGATTACAATAAGTATCTTGCAGATATAGCCCATGAACGTGGTTTGTCTATCGGTCTTAAAAGCAATGTTGAACAGGCTGAGGACTTAGTTGATTATTATGATTGGGCATTGAACGAGTCATGTTCACAATTTAATCACCCAACTAAAGCAGGTGTTAGTGAATGCCAATTTTATCAAGATACCTTTATTCCACAAAATAAAGCAGTATTTTGGGTTGAGTATATTGAGTTTGGAAAAGAAAAGTCTGATTTTTGCCCACTAAGTGGAGAGTTAACTGGTTTGAGCTTCATGCTGGGTAAACTTAGGTTGCAAGATGATGTAAGTCAGGTTGAACGTTGCGAAAGTACGGGAACACCGACCCCAACACCGACCCCAACACCGACCCCAACGCCGACCCCAACGCCGACCCCAACACCAACCCCAACACCAAATCCAAACAACCTTCTTAAAAATGCCGATTTTACGGCTGGACTAACTAATTGGCAACTAGGTGCTTGTGGTAACGATTATGTTTCTGTAAATGATAGCAGTCAGTTACGTTTAGACTTTGGTGAAAGCTGTGTAGGACAGGCTATTGAGGCAAGTGCAGGAACAACCTATGACTTAACTTGTGAGCTTCAAAAGACAAATAGCAACTATGCTGAGATGTCGATGTTCTTTGAAGATGAACTAGGTACAGTGCTTTCTGTTGCACATCTTCCAATTGTTAATAGCACTCTTGAAACAATTAATCTTAAAGAAGTAGCTCCTGACACAACACGCTATATCTATGTGAGTTTTTATGGTTCAGAAGCAAATCTTTTTGTTAATCAGTGTTCTTTAGAAGCCGATGGTTCAGTAGTTCCAAACCCGACTCCTAACCCAACACCAAATCCTAATCCAACACCAGTTCCAAATCCAACACCAAATGGAGAGAACTTACTTTATAATGGTGATTTTGAATTTGATACAAAAGCTTGGCGTAATCCTGGCTGTGGTACAGGCGTAATTGAAACACCTGTAGACAGTGGTGTTTCTGGTGCAGGTTTGCGCATCCAAGGTGAAAGTGATTGCTTAGATCAAAGTAGAAGTGCAACTCCAGGCAATATGTATGTACTAACGTGCCAAGCGAAAAATGTAGGTCAAGGTTACGGTGAACTTGGTGTTTACTTTGAAAATAGTAATGGCACACTTGTAAGAAGTGACGCTGTTTCTGTTAGTGGTAGTGCATACAAGCCTTATCTTTTAAGTGTTGTAGCACCAGATGATGCTGTTTCTGTGATTGCAGATATATATGTTTATGGTACAGAAATGTTTGTAGATGATTGTGTTTTAACTGAATCAAACTAAGTAGTTGATTCAGTTAGAGAATTCTTGATTTTGAAGCCTGATGCTCAATGCATCAGGCTTTTTTGTATAAAGGTGTATTAGTTTTTGTTGTACAAATTGGCTTATGGGTTAAGATTATGCTTATGTCTAAAGATAAAAAAATACCTGTAAATGGAACTGTGCGAGTAGGGTTGGTAGGCTCGAGCTGGTGGTCTGACGCTATGTATATGCCAGCACTTGATAATCACCCAAATGCAGAGGTCGTTGCAGTCTGTGGTCGCAATCCAGAACGTACACAAACTTTTGCCGATACTTGGTCTATTCCAACTAGCTATGTAGATTTTGACAAGATGCTAGCGGAGCAAGATTTAGATGCAATCGTGATTGCTAGTGCAAACCAAACACACTATCCATACACTATGAAAGCTATTGAACAAGGCTTACATGTGCTTTGCGAAAAGCCTTTGGGAGAAGATCTAGTTGAGGCCGAAACGATGTATAAAGCAGCACAGGCTAAAGGTGTCAACAACATGGTCCCTTTTACCTATGGTTTCATGCCAACAGCACGCTACCTTAAAGAACTCATCGAAGATGGTTATCTAGGTACGCCCTACCACCTAAACATGCGTTACTACACAGGCTTTGCCCGTGATGGTGAATACGCATGGCGCTTTGATCCTAAAGAATCTAGCTCTGGTGTTGTTGGTGATATTGGCTCGCACTGGTTGTACTTAGCACGTTGGTACTTTGGTGAGATTGTAAGTGTAAGCTGTCACCTAAGTACGCATGTCAAGCGGAAAGCTAGACCAGACGGAAGTGAGTACGATGCCAATGACGACTCAGCCATGATGCTAATAGAGTTCGAAAATGGTGCTCAAGGCAATCTACATGTTACAGCTGCGTGTTACGAAGATACACCATTTGGGCAAACCCACCATATGGAATTTCATGGGTCTGAAGGAACACTTTATAGCTTTACAGATTGGGATAAGACACAGGAAGTCAGTGGGGCTCGAGTAGGAGAGGGTGCTGTCAAAAAACTAGAGATTCCTGAGCATATCTGGGGTAAAGCTAGACAAGATACAGTACACAATACTTACCGCGATGTTTTCCGTATTGAAGATAATATGACACGAGGATTTATCAGATCTATTTTAGAAGGTACAGTTTGTAAACCTGATTTCTATGATGGTTTTAAGGCACAAGAAGTTATTGAAGCTGCGATATTAAGTCATAAAGAAAAGAGAAGAATATATTTGTAACTTCTTCCTTATAGTCCGTTCTTTCCAAAGGAAGAGTTGAGATGGATTTCGAATTTCTATAATACTCAACAAAAAAAGCGAGGCATCTACACGATGCCTCGCTTTTTATTAGCTTACTTTAGAGTTTAAAGCAAATAGCTTAGAACTGGTCAGCAAGAATGTCGTTTGAATCTTCATTAGCAGCTGCTAATGATTCAGCTACGTCTTCACCATCAACAATGGCAGTCATTGCTTCTGCAATAACATCACGAGCACCGTCATATGCAGGTACTGGTGGCTCGGTCTTAATTGTAGCACTTTGTAAAAGAGCGAAAGCATCACCATATACTGGGTTCTCTTCGATATAGCCATCTAAGTTTTCAAGAACACTGTTACGGACAGGGAAGTAGTTACTTGCAGCAACCCAGTCAGCTTGAACTTGTGGACTAGTGAAGTACTTCAAGAATAACCATGTTGCAACTTGGTGTGCTGGACTATCTGTCTGTGGCATACTTACACTTGCACCATATAGGTTGAGAACAGGTGTATCATTTGTCTGTGGTAATGGTGCTACGCTCCATGCATGCTGAGAACCACCATCAACCGCTGCTTGATAAAATGGTAAGCCTGAGGTACTACCAACTGTAAAGAGTGTACGACCTGCACCGAAGTTTGTCTGATCACCATATCGCTCAGTTACATTGGTAACACAACCTTGGTCAACTAAGTCTTGAAGGAAGGTCATTGCTGTGATGGACTCTTCACCATCGACATGATAGGTATTGTCGTCGTAATTAAAGACGTCGCCGCCAAATGCAAAAGTCCAGCTAGCAAAACGACTTGCGTCGATGCTGATTTCATATCCGATACTGCCTTCAGCAGTTGCTTTACTAAATGGTTGCTCTACAGCTTTACATGTAGCATCTGCAAATTCTTCAGGTGTGGTTGGTGGGCCATCAAAGCCTAATTCTGCAAGCCAATCACTGTTATAGTACATAACTTCAAGTGAACGGTTTGGTGGGAAACCTAGACGCTGATTATCGAAAGTAGAAAAAATATCTTGTGCCATAAAGCCAGCAAAATAATCTTCTTTTTCTTCAGCAGTTAAACCCCATTTTTCACTATTTACAAGACCAGACATATCCATAAGACCGTCTGCAAGTGCATAGCCAGCAGCTTGGTTTTGATAAGCTACAACTAAGTCAGGAACATCACTTGTGCCAATGACATTAACCATTTTGTTGTTAATATCGCCATAGCCACCTTGGTATTCACCAAT
>CALHRJ010000404.1 GCA_938038395.1 uncultured Deinococcales bacterium
GATTTTTCTTTCTCTGAGGCGTTATTCACGCTTTTGTGTACTTTTGAGCGTAGAAAAATGAACATAGTTGAAAGCCGCAACATTGCGTGTCTTCACCATGGCACAGTTGTATAGAAAGTCACTAGGGACAGATAAAATTTAGAAAGGAGCTTATTGTTAAATATTGATGGTGTTTATTTGTGAAACTGCCAAGCTGTGTGTACTTATTTGGTATTAAAAATAGTGCAAGAATGATGTAAAGTAGACGAGCATTTTCCAATAGTTTAGCTGACTATTTGTATATTGAGGATGAAGAATATTTTAAGCCCTAAAAGACAATCTAAAGATGCCCGTTTTAATGATGCAGGTCTAGCCCAGTTTATGGGTGTAGTGGCAATCCTATTTCTTTTAATATTTTTCTTTTTACCCCTTGTACATATATTGCTTCGCAGTTTTTGCGACTTTTTTGAATTACCTGAGCTATTTGCTGGTGAGGCTACTTGTAGCTTTAGTGCTTTTCGTAACATCTTGACCGATAGCTATTATCTTGGTCGTTTAGGTTTTACGATTATGCAAGCGTTTTTATCTAGTTTCTTTAGTTTGCTAATTGGTTTACCTTTAGCTTTCTTGTTTTCTCGTTACGACTTTCCTTTAAAGAAAATTTTTCGTAGTTTGCTGAGCATTCCTTTTGTCATGCCTACAGTTGTGGTGGCGATTGGCTTTTTGAGTTTGTTTGGCTCACAGACTTCGCTTACGGGTTTAGACCTGCGAAATACGATGTGGATACTTTTATTTGCCCATGTTTTTTATAACGTTCCAGTGGTGCTGCGGATTGTTAGTGGCTTCTTGGAGGGCTCGAGCCAACGCCTAGACGAAGCAAGCTACCTACTTGGGGCATCCCCCTGGAAAACCTTCCTAAGGCTAAACCTACCTTTAGCTATGCCTGCCATAGTCTCCGCAGCTATTCTAGTATTCATTTTCTGTTTCACTAGCTTTGGTGTAATTGTCATCCTAACGCCAGAGCTACAATACTCAACGCTTGAAGTCGAAATCTACCGCCGTGGCGCACGTATGTTGCAGTTAGATAAAGCTGCGGTACTAGTGCTTATTCAGCTCGTTGTAATCATGGGTTTGAGTTATGTGTACAGTAGAATTCAAGCCAGTATGGGTTTAGGGCTGAAGGCTCGAGAACAGTTTAAAAAGCCAGAGGGCAAACTGAGAAATATCCTCTATGTCGTCATGGCATTTTCTATACCGTTACTCCTAGCACCGCTAGTAGCAATCGTTCAAAAATTATTTTTTATAGATGGAAGTATCAGCTTTAGCTACTTTAGTAACTTAGGCGAAGTTAGTCGTTCGGTTGGGTTTGCTGGTTTTAACTTGGCGCTTTACAACTCACTTCGTTTTTCACTAGTTACTGTTTTGCTTGCTACGGCACTAGGCTTTGCCTTTTCCTATGCAATTGTTAGAGCTAAGTGGCAGTTTTTAGATAGTTTGAGCTTGCTTCCACTAGCAACAAGTGCAGTCACATTGGGTTTTGGCTATCTGATAAGTTTCCCAGTACTTTCAGCTAGTTTTGCTGGTGTCTTACTAACCCATGTTCTGATTGCTTTTCCATTTGTTGTAAGAAGCATCCTACCCGCACTTAGAGCGCTTCCTGTCAATGTCACTGATGCAGGTAAAGGCTTAGGTTCAGGACAGTTAAGTATCTTGCGGCGGATTGAACTACCATTATTGAAGCCAGCGCTTATTGCTGCTGCAAGTTTTGCTTTTGCTATTTCCTTAGGTGAATTTGCTGCTACATTAATTTTGAGTAGGCCAGAGTTTGCTACCTTACCTGTTGCTATTTTTGACCGACTTGCTCGTCCAGGTGAAGCTAATTTTGGTAGTGCTTTGGCACTAGCTTTTGTGTTGATGGTTCTAAGTAGCATCGCAATGTTTATTTTAGAGTTGTTTGGTGAGAGTGAATTTTAAGATGGTTAAATCGTTGAATAGATAACGCTGAACTATAGTAAGTTTGCGTGTAAAATTAAGCCACATTAGATAGTAACCCTCTACAAGATTGAATATTTGCTACGACTATAGCGTCAAAGTAGTCAAACATAATGTTGTCTTGGTACGTAGCAACTTAGAAGATACTGGCAAACTGATATACACTGGCAAACTAGTGAAGAGAATTACATGTACCTGTAATGCGAAAAGATAAACAAGATTGTGCTTGCAAGGTTACTAAAGCAAATTATAAAAATATTCTGCTTAAAATAACATCCAATGTATAGATATGATTATTTTTGTACTTAGTTCAAGTTTTAAGCGACAAGATTTGAAAACCGATATAACATGAGCATTACCTCATTGTAAGTTAGGAACACTATTGTGTTTCATGAAGATGCTATGCTCTATCCATATAAATAAAGCTAATCCTAATTTGACAACTGCGCTTTGAAAATGTAGAGTCATAGTGTCTAGGATAGCATTATTAAAGTCTTATAACGCTAAGGAAGTTTGAATTCGACAAAGATATGCTATCTAGTATTAGCCTTCATTAAGCATATGCATTAATTTTTTTGTAAGGAAGGTGTAATACGGAGATTGCTTAAATAATGTCAGGTTAAGGGCATTCTTACAAGCTAATCTCAAAGCTAAGTTCGTTAGAAATAAGTTGTTCACAAAAGCACCTACGTGTAATTTGAACATCTACAAAATCGCACCCCTATATCTTATAGATTGAATAGTAACTATTTGGTCTAAACATCATTTAAGTCTTAGTAATGACGCAATGATTATGTTTAATCGATTTTTGATTGTGCATAGTCGCACTACATGAACCTTGGAGGGGACATGGTAGTACATCCAAAGAATAAAGTTTCTAAGCTCTCTACTGCAGAAACGAAAGATTCAGTTGATTCAGTTTTAGGATTGCATGCAGATCGTCGTTTTTGTACACTTTGCGATATGATGAAGATACAAGCAATCGTGCTTGTCTTTTATGGTTTCGCTTTTTTTGTCGCACCTAATATATTTTTTATCTCAAACTTAGGCTTTACAGACCCTCTTCCTTCACTGTGGCTTAGAGCCCTTGGTATTGCGCTTGTGTTAGCAGGTGCGCTCGAGCTCAGTATCATTAGTAAACTACGTAGGCAGACCAGCCGAGTATGGGTATTTATGGCGATGCCATTAATCTTTATAGCGTGTACTGGCATTGAGCGTATCTTTGGTAATTACCAAAGTATTAGTTTGTTTTTATGGGTATTTGAATTCAGTATGCTTTTTCTTTGTCTTGTTACTTTCATAAGTTTTTTAAGACTCCGTGCCGATGCTGTAAGTGCTGAAGCTGAGTTGCTACACGTTGCTTCAGATAAAGCTAAACTTGAAGTCCTAAAAATGAAGAAGTATAAAGCTGCCAAAGCAAAAAGAAGAGAAAAAGCTAAGCGTGAAAGCTTGGAAGAGCTTAAACAGCAAGAAGTAAGACATGCTGATGCTAGGCAAATGACAAAAACAGACCCTGCGTTACAGATTTAGAATAGCCATTCAACTTAAACAACAAAAAATGCGCTGCAAAACTTCTGCAGCGCATTGCTTATTGTGAATATATTAAAACTCACCAAAAATTTATAGTGTTTTTAGTTGGTCAAATGCAGCACTTGCACGCTCACGAATGAGATCATAGTTTGATTTACCAGCCATCATCATATGCATTTCCATATGACGATCAACATCTCCAAAAATGCTACCTAAAACCTCAACCTCTTCACGCGTACGTAGTGAAGCGTCATCTCTAAAGGTCATGGTGTAAACATGTTCAAACTGCTGGTCTGTAAGATCACCGTTTAGGTACTGTTCAATCATGCGCTTATAGATTCCCAAATCACTTGAGGTTCTTTCGCCTGATTCAACGGTTGCACCACTATCAGGTGCGTGGCTGAGCCCTTGGTCTAAGACTTCAGGGGTGATGTCCCAATTATCAACATCAAAGACTGCTTTACCCTCTTTAAAAAGGATGACTTGAGGTGAATGATGAATGATGCCAGTTTTATCTGTAATCAGATCGCTTGCTGGGCGAGCTTCCACTACACGGATGATACCGACCATCATATCTTCACGATTTTCTAGTTTTTCTTGGACAAAGCCAAAACCTTGCATGGTTTTATGGCATGTGCCTGCTTTGAAAATAATACTGGTAGGATATTGCTCTAAAAAGCCATCTACCGCTTCTGGGCTGCTGAGGTTTACTACACGATCTCTGAAAGCCATAGTCTATTGTAGAGCATTTTCTGTGTGATTGCGATAGGGTCTAGACTACTTTTTTCGGATGTTCATAGAAGTTGTTGTTGACTTTATATATTGCTTCTACACTAGTATTTAT
>CALHRJ010000405.1 GCA_938038395.1 uncultured Deinococcales bacterium
CATAGTTAATGATCGGGGTAGAAATTCTGCCGAAAGTCAATATGGTGCTGACCTAGCTATAATGGCTTTTATAAAAAGTCCTGAATTAGAAATTTCAAAAGCAATTTTAGTACAAGTCAAACGCGGCAAATTAGATAACCTTCTAGATAATCCTGTAACAAGAGAAGTTTGTACGCAAATAGAGAAAATGAAGAAACTTACAGCTGCCCCAAAAATAATGGAGCTGCAACAAGAATCAGAAAGTCTTCGAATACCTTATATGATTAGTGGTAATAAATTTTTAAATGGGGATAATTTTAGCCGACAACGTTTAGACACATATTTCACTGCCAGAGTTCTTACAACGTTTGATGGAAATACTAATCCCAATTTCTTAGCCACAGTCAAAAAAAGTAATTTACCAAGGGTATATGTTCATGTTGACTTATCACTCAAAAGAAAATAGCTCTAAGGATTATTACTCAATGAATCTTGAAAACTACAAAGCAAAGTCAGGAACATTTATTCCAGTCTGGACCTTAGAAATACAAACACCTTTAGAAGATGTAGATAAAATCTTAGACGCAATCATGAAAGTCTATCCACTTACCTATGGACGTTATCAACGCAACGCTAGTATTTCTGCCGTCGGTATAGAAACAGCACAACCAGAAGAAGGTTCCACAACCACAACCCATATCAAAGACTATGTCGCTGGAACCACCGAAAGTTACCCGATGGTTGAACTCAAACTATCTATTGAGCGAGATACCGCAGTTCTTGAAAAGGTAATGGATGTAATTCATTATGTTCATCATTACGAAGAACCTGCGATTTTCCTAAGAGAAAACTGGGTTAGTCGTGCTACCTATAATCCTGACAATTCAAATCCAAATCGCTGGTGGAATAACGGTCGAGGTATGCCAAATAAAATCGACGATATAACCAAAGCAGACCTATAATAATCTGTAGTTATTGCCAAACTTAAGTATCTGGGAAACGTTGCCTTTTCCACATTTAAGGCAACTTTACCTTAAATATTTGACAAATCCCCTCCTATACGCATATACTGTTTTAAACCTTAATATTTAAGGCTTACTTTTTAAGGCTACATATATATAAGGATATTTAAAACTCTCAAGAGGACGGTTATATATTATGGAAAAACCATCCACAATGCAACGAAAAATTTACGAACGTTTGAGTGAACTATTTATGCGTTCTGGTGAGATGCCCAACCTTTCAGACTTAGCTCGTGAAATTGGCATCACTTACATGACGTTGCAACAACATCTCAAAGCCCTCGCTAAAAAAGGCTATCTTTCTTTCGAAAGCCGTGGCCGTGGTCGCACGCCTATTGTACGTATTATGCGTTTAGGCATTCCTATACTTGGTTCTATTACTGCAGGTAGCTTAGAAGACCGCTTACAGGAACCTGAAGGCTTCTTGGCGCTCTACGGTGGTGTTAGCCAAGACTCTTTTGCACTTCGTGTCGAAGGTGAGTCTATGTCTGACCTTATCCAAGATAGTGATGTTGTTATTTTGCAAAAACAACAACCAAGACGTTCAGGTGAAATCTGTGCTGTTTGTGTAAGTGGCTCAGAAACAACCCTTAAGTATGTCGATTGGCAAACCTCTGGTAAAGCTCAACATGAAGTTATTTTGCGTCCACATAATCCAGATTTCCCGACCGTCAGTGTGCCAGCCAGTGAAGTTGAAATCAATGGTCTCTATCAAGGTTTATTGCGTGGTGAACTAATCAATACTTTTTACAGAGATGTCAATTAAACTATGGGCGTGAAAACTTCTAGCAAAACTTCTGCCAGAAAATCTTCAGCCAAAAAGGCTTCTTCAAAAAAAGCACCGCTTACACAAACTGCGCCTGAAACAAAGTATCAGTGCAAAAAGTGTAAACGTAAAATTACAGTACTAGTTGGTGTTAGTTCAGTTTGGTGTAATCGTTGTTCTAACGTTATGCAACCTGTTTAGACTAACCTTGTTGTAACTTAAAAAGTAATTTACCAAGCCAGTTGTCTTAATCCACAACTGGCTTTTTTATGTTTTTACTATGTCAAGTAATTCTATATATATTTCAACTATGCTAATATAACCTATGGAGGCAATAACGTGATTAGTATTCGCAGTATCACCCTAGCAGCAACACATGTAGAAGAGATGGTCACATTTTACAATGCCGTTTTGGAAGCAAACTTAAAAGAAATCGAACCTATGCCTGGCTTTTATAGTGGTAAGCTCGCTGGTCATGGACTAATTGTTTGCCCAAACGAAGTCGCAGAAGTTGTTGCTGAGCAAAACCGTCAGCAATTTTGTTTTACTGTTGCTGACATCGAAAAAACATTTGAAGCTGGAAAAGCAACTGGGGGTAAGGCCATGACGCCAGATTTTGAAAAAAGCGATTCTGAAATTCGTGGTTGGCTAATTGACCCAGATGGTAATACTTTAGAGTTTGTTCAAGTTTTGAGTTAACTAACAAATTTGCCTCAAAAGCATCCTAGTGAGCAGTAACTTGACTAGGTTAGTAAACAACAATAAATTCATTTTTGGTTATTAATCTTATCGTCTAAAAACTAACTATGAGCCAAGTGTTATAAGAAAATTGAGATTTTATGATGGTTTTGCCTACCATCCAAACAGAACTTATAACACCATCTATGGTATAAACTAATAATAGTGGAACCTCCAAGTTTGTTATCCATAAGTGTTTTTCTAGTTTGTTTACTATTCATCATAAACGCCTACTTCACGCTTTGCGTCTCCACGCTGTCAGGTCTTCCCCAAAACAAAGCTTCTGAAAATACATTTGAAAATACATTGTCAAAACTGCTTGCTAGCTCTCAGCTAGGACAAAGCATTAGCTCTATGCTCTTTGCTTGGCTTAGTTTAAGTACCTTGTACCAAGCATGGTTAAATGCGGTGAGCCAGCCTTTTAGTAGCATTTTATTCGTAGTTAGCATTGTGCTACTTGCACTGCTATATGCTGGTACTCGTCAAAGCATAAAAGGCTTTGCAGAAATTAATGCTGAATCATTGGCAAAACACTTGTCAAAACCACTAAAGGTCTGGCATATGATTGTGTCAGTCCCGACCTTGGCACTTCTAGCACTTTACAAATTTGGTTTTAGCCGCTTAGGTGTTGAAAATAAAGAACCCGTATCTCAATCTCGCAAGTTACGTAACCTATTAGCTGATAACTTAGCAGATAGTCATTTAAATGATGACGAAAAAGACATGCTTAAAAATGTCATTGATTTTAGTGACTTGGATGCAGGCGATTTAATGATTCCACGATCAAAAGTTGTCTGGCTTTCTAGTGAAGATGACAAAGAAACGCTTTTAGAAAAAATTGAAGAGAGTGGTTTTACACGTTTTCCATATTGCAAAGACAACCCTGATGAGGTTACTGGTTACATACATATCAAAGATTTAAGCGTTTTAGGACAGGACTTTCAGGTTGATAGTCTGAAAGACTATGTTCGCCCTGTTGGCTTTATGCCTGAAAGTGCAACTGCAACAAATCTGTTACGTAAACTTAGGGAAGAGCACATTGTAGTTATTGTTGATGAGTTTGGTGGTATGTCAGGCATTTTGACATTAGAAGATTTGCTTGAAGAACTCGTCGGCGACATAAATGATGAATTTGACGAAGCTAGTTTAGAAATTGAAGAACTTGAAGGTGGCAACCTGATAGTTGAAGGAACAGTCAGGTTAGATGAGCTCGAGCGCGAACATAACCTCGACTTTGGTGATGTTGAAGAAGAGTCTATCGGTGGTTTTGTCTTTGGTCGTTTAGCTAGACAAGTAAAAGTTGGTGATACTGTGAATTTCACTCATGGTGAGATTATTGTTGAAAAGGTTGATGGTTTACGTGTAGAAGAAGTACGCATTCGCCTTAAACACAACATGACTCAAACACATCATCAAGATTTAAAGCTCAACAATGTATCCGATACTCAAGAAAACGCTACTGCTAATTTACAAAATCAAGACGCACAGTCTTATCCTAATGCTACCGTACCCCAAACAATGCAATAAAGAATTAGCCTAAATTTAAGCTAATTCTTTGAGTGCTAAAGCAGTCCACTTTTGAATTTCTTCGGTTAAATCCATTGCTGCCAGCTCATCTGGACCATACCAACCCAGACTTTCATCATCTTCAAGCAAATAACCTTCATAGCCATCCACAGGTCGAGCAAAGTACATTAGGTCTATGTGTTCGTGACCTTCAGAGATATGCTCGAGCTGTATACCCCTCGGCCGTACAAGTTGTATTGGGTCATCAACATCAAGTACTTTTTCACCAATCAGCTCAATTTCAACTCCAGATTCCTCAATAGACTCACGTTTGACCGCTGTATCAGGTAATTCATTTGGGTCAATGTGACCACCACAGGGTAACCACATGCCTAATTTTTTATGTTTATGGAGAAGAACTTTGCCTTGCCATACTACAAAGGCAGTTGCTGTAAAATCTCGTGTAAGTTCAGTAGCCATGATTAATTATATAAGATTATGGCGCTCGAGCTCTTTTTTAGCCTCTGCTAAAACTTTAGCTTTTGCCTCTTCAAAGCTAATGCCTGTAAAACTTACGCCAGCAGCAGGCTTATGTCCACCACCACCAAGTGCTACACAAACTGCCTGTGCAGAGACGTCTCCTCTGGAACGTACTGAAGCTTTAATTTTGTCTTCTCGTTCTTGAAAAAAGATAGCTATATGTGTTCCTTCTGCATAACGAATCTGACCAACATAATCAGAAGAATCATCTGCAATGGGTCCAAGATCATCTTTCATAGCTTTAGTCATTTCAACAGTTGCGACCAAGCCATTAAGCGGAAAATCCACTGTGGACATAACCTTACCCAGTACACGGTAGTAATCAGGATGACGCCACTGCAATCTATCGGTAAGTTCAGCGTATTCAACACCCTGTTCTAACAATCCTGCAACAGCAATCAGAACACTTGAGTCAGTATTGGCAAAACGCATGTTACCTGTATCCGTAAGAATACCTGTCAGGCACGGCGTCGCGATTTCCTTAGTCCAAGCAATGTCTGAGCTATCAATCATATCTTTAATCATTTGGCAGGTGGCAGCTTTATCGGGTGAAACACAGGCTAAATCACCAAAGCGATCATTTGTTCCATGATGATCAATATTCACTACAAAAGCTGCGCTATCGATACCTTCTTGCGATACTCCCCAAACACGGCCACGTTCCGAAACATCAAGAATTGCTAAAAGAGTGTTTGGCTCTAAAGTCTCCATAGCATCTGATATTTCACCTTCATTTGTTAAAAAATCTAAATAACGAGGTACATCCATCAAAAGTTTGGTATTTTTGCCGACACTATCCAATGCTCTTTTAAGGGCTAAAGTGCTACCTAATGCATCACCGTCTGGATCAACATGCGCCACAATAACAATCGGTCCTTGCCATTCTGTTAAAGCCTTTGAAATATTTGTAAGTTTCTCGTTATAATTAGGGTCACGCTCATTATTGATGATCATTTTTGATTGGCTCTACTCTCTCTATCTTTTTCTAGTATCTTTTCTAGCATCTTTTTCTAGCATGTTTCTAATGCATTGTTTGAAAAAGTTATAAAAATATCTTTGGTTTTTTCTGGGAATGTCTTGATTTAACCTATCAACTATATTTATGCCTAATTTGCTTTCCGAATTACATGCTTGACAGTGTACCGCATAAATTAATACAGTAATCTGAGCAATCGGAAATTCAGAAATTTGTAAGTGTGAAAAATCATGTCTGTTAATGGTATTTAAGTAAGGTAATATAAATTTAATGATGATTAAATGAAATAAATCGTAAAAATAACGAATCATTATTAATTTAGTAAGCATCTAATAGGTCGAAGGTAGTCAAATTTTAATGGGTTCTTCAGCACAACAAACTCAAAGTCAACACTTGCTCATCGCTATGAAAACAGAAAAGCGTGGCGAGAGTATGGCACCACTTGCAGGTAGCCTTAAGTTACAGTACAAGGTCACTGCCAACGCCGAAGACCTCTTAGTCAATATTCGTCATTCTGTACCTAGAGCATTGCTCATTGAAGATGACTTTATTGCTACTGTGCCAGAACATAACCTTCTAGCACTCCTTAGAAGACGTGAAGCTTTATCAAGTATTCCAATTATTGTACTAGGTAAAGGTGGTTCTACTCGCCAGATGGAATTGATCAATTCCGGCGCAGATATTTACCTGAGTCTGCCGATCAAACCTGTTTTGCTACAGACCTATATCAAACACTTACTAAATAAACAAAGCTCACAATCTCTTCTACAATCAGAACTACTTAAACTTAGAGATATTGAAAAAGACTACAAAGAATCTGAACGCATCAAAGAAGACTTAACGCATATGTTAATTCATGATTTAAAAAGTCCAATTGCTAGTGTGATGGGTTTACTTGATCATAGTATTGATATGCTCAAGGCAGATGCTGAGGCAAATTCAGCTAGTCAAGATGATGTGCTCGAGCTATTAACCCTAGCCACCAATGAATCACAGCACTTGTTAACCCTAGCTTCAAACATTCTAGATGTACGCCGTATGCGTGAAGGCCATATGCCTTATAACCCTGAATGGATTGAAGACTTGAATGACTTGGTACAGAAAGCTCTGTACGATGCAACGGGCAATCCGAGTGATCGAAACTTTGATGTCATCATTACACCAGAAGCTAAACGTATCTTTGCTGACCAAGGCTTGCTCCGCAGAGTGATTACCAATCTTTTGTCCAATGCAATCAAACATACCCGACGCGATGGTTTTATTGACTTCCGTGCCTGGCGTGAAGGCGAAGCCTATCTACTAAGTGTACGTGATAATGGCGAAGGTATACCCGAAGCTGACCAACGCCGTATATTTAACGCCTTTGAGCAGTCAAGACATACAGTCCATGATCGCTACGATACAGGTATGGGACTGACTTTCTGTAAAATGGCAACCGAAAAACATGGTGGCGAAATATGGGTCGAGTCAAAAATGGGTCGCGGAAGTACTTTTTACATCAAAATTCCTACTCAACCAGACGAAACAATTATTTTGTAAATTAGCTGAAATCTAGTGATAACCTAAGCTGTTATCCATTGACTGGCAGCCACTACCCAAGCATTTCATTCTACTTACAACCTACTAACTGTCCTGAAATCTAGATTCAATATCTAGGTTCAACATGTAGGTCTGAAATTCACGTGAATTGTCTTGTGAAATTAGCATTTTGAGATAAATAGGGTTTTGCTGAATATTTATTATTCATAAGCAAGTATCAAGGCATAAATAAGTTTAGCTATTCTGATATTTAAATTGCTGAAGATATGACATCCTGTAGAGGATGAGTGTCTAGTCAAATAATGTAACCTAATTTTGCGCACATACTTAAGTTCAATGAGTGTGCACCATTTTCCTCAACTAAACCCCAAATAAGTTAAGCAATCAAATTATATCTATATCTTTACACTCAATAATCAGACCTGTTTAGCTATTTCTCTATACTTTCTAACTTCGATTTCAAGTCTGCCTATTACATTTTCTTAGATTAACATCATAAAAACAGGTGTTAATCAAACTAATTTCATTAAAAAGGTAACGACTTATAAAATGTTGCAAACGTAGTCGAAATATGTGAAACTTGTTAAAGATTTATGTGAAATACTAAACCAATGTTAATGACTATCGTTATAAACTAGGTCATCACCACAAAAAGATTGTTTTGAAAATACAATTAGACAGTGCCTCCAAGATTTTACAACTTGGTCTGCATTGAATGATTGTAATAGTTTTTAGCTTTCGCTATTTTTTAGGGAGATTATTTACAACTATCATGCATAAAAAGGAACTCACACCTTCATGGGAATATGAAAATCATTTGTGGTCGCAAGGCTATTGTCCTATTGCTGGCATCGATGAAGCAGGCCGTGGCGCACTGGCAGGTCCAGTTGTAGCAGCAGCCGTCATACTTCCTTATTCCGAGAGTTACCCCTACATTGACTCAAAATTACTTACAGAAAAAAAGCGTGAAACCTACGCAGAAGAGATTAAGCAAAGAGCCCTGTCATGGGGTGTTGGTATTGCTGATAGCCAAGAAATTGATAATTATAATATTATTCGTGCTACACACATGGCAGCATACAGAGCTATAAAACAGTGTGCAGAAAGGCTCGAGCCTCAGGGTCTAGTCACCGACTATTTAAACCTTGAAGGTAACTTTGCTGTACTAGCGCCAGCTAAAGCTGATCAACTTAGTTTTCAAGTAGCTGCAGCAAGCATTTTAGCCAAAACTACACGGGATGCAATGATGGTCAAACTTGCTGATCAATATTCAGATTATGGATTTCAGCGCAATAAAGGCTATGGCACAAAGTTACACATCAGAGCTGTAGAAAAGAATGACCCATGTAGAATCCATCGTAAAAGCTTTAAACCCATAAGTACGATGTTACAAAGCAAGCTCTTCACTTAGTAGAACATCAAAAAACACCCTGCACAAAAAGTATCCTGTGCAGGGTGTTGAAATTTTAAATATTCTTAAACTTAAAAAGCATCAACATGCATATCAAGTAGAACATCACTACCTGAAAGCATTGTTGCTAACAGTGTATTTGTTTCAGGCATCAAACGCTGGTAATAGAAACGAGCTGTTTGCAATTTTGCCTTATAAAACGAATCGCTTAAATCACTCTCTAAAGCGACCTTTGCCATACGTGCCCAGAAATATCCGTATACAAGGTGCCCTAAAACACGAAGATAGTCTGTTGCAGCAGCGCCAGCCTCATCAGGGTTTGTCATCGCTTTCATGCCAATTTTCATGGTGCTTTCGTGAACTTCTTTGCCTAAAACTGCAAGTGGTCCAGTAAATTCTTGCATCTTTTCATCATCAGCATTTTCTTTAATAAATGCTTCAACAATTCCACCAAACAGCCTAAGCTTTGCGCCACCATCTTTAAGCACTTTACGACCCATCAAGTCTAAGGCTTGAATGCCATTCGTACCTTCATAGATTTGGGCAATACGAACATCACGCACATATTGCTCTAAACCCCACTCTTTAATGTAGCCATGCCCACCAAGCACTTGCATACCATAGTTACAAACTGTGGAGCCGTTATCGGTCATAAATGCTTTTGCAATTGGAGTTAGGAGTGCAACTAGTTCGCCAGCTTCGTGACGCACTTTTTCGTCTTCGTGGGATTCTTCAATGTCTAGGTGTAGTGCTAGCCAACCTGCAAAGGCTCGAGCCCCTTCTGTATAAGCCTTTTGCGTCAATAGCATTCTACGCACGTCAGCATGAACAATGATTGGGTCAGCTTCTTTATCGGGTGCTTTTGTGCCTGAAAGCGCTCTGCTTTGTATACGGTCCTTAGCATAAGCAAGTGCATTCTGATAAGACACTTCACCAAGTGCTAAACCCTGCAAACCAGTATCAAGTCTTGCTGCATTCATCATTGTGAACATACAGCGCAAACCTTCGTTGATATTACCTACTAGGTAGCCTCTTGCACCATCAAAATTAAGAACTGCTGTAGCACTACCATTGATACCCATTTTATGCTCAATTGAACCGCACATCATAGTGTTACGTTCACCAACACTGCCATCTTCATTGACCAAAAATTTTGGCACAATAAACATACTAATGCCTTTAGACCCAGCGGGTGCATCAGGGAGCTTAGCCAAAACAAGATGCACAATATTTTCAGTCATATCATGCTCACCAGCAGAAATAAAAATCTTCTGCCCTGTAACTGAAAAACTACCGTCATCTAAAGGCTCAGCTTTGGTCCTAATTATGCCAAGATCAGTACCTGCATGGGCTTCGGTTAGACACATTGTGCCAGTCCATTGACCACTTAAGAGTTTAGGAACATAGGTTGCTTTTGATGCATCATCGGCGTGGGCATGAAGTGTTTTAGCAACACCATGGGTTAAACCAGGGTACATAGACCAAGATGCATTTGCTGATGTACTCATTTCACCTGTAGCAATAGCGAGTATCTTAGGTAAACCTTGTCCACCATATTCAGGATCACCATCTAAACCAAGCCAACCAGCTTCGCAATATTGTTTAAATGCTTCTTTAAAGCCTTTTGGTGTTGTGACTTCACCATCTTTAAAGGTACAGCCTTCAGCATCACCTGACTGATTCATAGGTTGTAAAATCGTTTCAGAAAAACGCGCTGCTTCATCAAGAACTTGATCGATTAGACCTTTATCAACTTCTTCGTATCCTTTAAGTGACCCAAGTACAGTTTCACTATCTAAAAGTTCATGCATTACAAAACGCATATCCCGTAGGGGAGCTTTATAAGTTGGCATGGCAACCTCCTAATATCTTTTCTTGATTCTATTGTAGCCGAAAATTTGTACTGAGTACAAACTTTATATTACAATTGCTTCCAATTTTCATAAAAACAAAAAAATAGGCATCAGCAAGTGATTTGAATCAGTGCAAATACCTATGTATATGGTCTTATGGTTATGTGAGTGGTAACAAGCTAGTTTTATAACTCCATACGCTTTTCGATAAAGTTTGTATAAACAGCCCCACGTTTGAAAAAGGCATTATCCAGAACCTGTAAGTGGAAGGGTATTGTCGTTTTAACACCATCAATAACAGTTTCTTTAAGTGCACGTTCCATCCTATTGATGGCTTCTTCACGGGTAGGTGCCCATGCAATAATTTTTGCGATCAAGCTGTCATAGTTTGGAGGAATTTTATAGCCCTGATAAACATGTGAATCCACACGTATACCTGGTCCTCCTGGCCAATGAACTTCATTGATTGTGCCTGCTGCTGGTCTAAAGTCATGTGCTGGATCTTCAGCGTTTATACGAACTTCAATCGCATGGCCTTCAACCCGAACATCTTTTTGACCAATGCTTAACGACTGGCCTGCTGCAATTCTAAACTGCTCTTGAACCAAATCAAAACGAGTTATCATTTCTGTCGCTGGGTGCTCTACTTGGATTCGGGTGTTCATTTCACCAAAGTAGAAGTTGTCTTCACGATCGACTAAATATTCGACTGTGCCTGCACCGCGGTATTTGAGGCTTTTCGCTAAACGTACTGCTGACTTTGCGATTTCTATTCGAACGCTATCATCTAGGCTACTTGGTGCTTCTTCTAGAACTTTTTGGTAGCGACGCTGGATTGAGCAATCTCTATCATAGAAGTGGATAACTTCGCCATTGCCATCACCAAAAACTTGTATTTCTACGTGTCTTGGTTCTTCTAGAAATTTCTCCATGTACATTTCAGGATTACCAAAGGCAGCTCTGGCCTCCTCCTGTGCGTTCATGAATTGACTTTCCAACTCTTCTGGCTGATGAACAATACGCATTCCTCGTCCACCACCCCCAGCAGACGCTTTTAGAATTACAGGGAAACCAATCTTCACTGCAAACTCTTTAGCCTCATCAACTGAAGCAAGCGCACCAGAACCTGGCACAACAGGAACTTTACTATCTTGTGCAATTTGCCTTGCACTTGCTTTATCACCAATGCGCCTAATTGATTCAGGGCGTGGTCCTATAAACGTGATATTGTGCTCTTCGCACATTTCAGCAAATTCAGCATTTTCAGATAGGAACCCATATCCCGGATGAATTGCCTCTGCCCCTGTAACCGTTGCAGCAGAAAGAATATTTTGAACATTTAGGTAAGACTTACCTGACGGTGGCGCACCGATGCACACAGACTCATCAGCCAGCAAAACTGGCAATGAGTTTTCATCTGCTTCTGAATAGACAACAACAACTTCTATTCCCAACTCACGAGCTGCACGTAAAACACGAAGTGCAATTTCACCACGATTAGCTATCAATATTTTCTTGAACATAGTTAGTATGTTCCTAATCTAACTTGGGTCAATTGTAAAAATAACTTGGCCATATTCAACAGCCTCTTCGTTACGCACAAGGATTTCTGCAATAGTACCTGAAACATCTGCTTCGATTTCATTCATCAGCTTCATTGCTTCAATGATACAGAGTACCTGTCCTGACTGAACCTTATCGCCTTCTTTAACAAATGGTGGCGAATCTGGAGATGCAGAAGAATAAAAAGTACCTACAATTGGCGCAGTAACTTCAGTTAAAACGACACCTGAATTTGCTACTTCAATTGGTGCTTCAGCTGCTGGAGTTGCCGCTGTTTGAACTTCTTGTGGTGCTGCCGCAGGTAATTGTGAAACCTGTTGAGGTGCTTGAATAACCTCAGGACTAAGTTGTTGCATCATTTGTGGAGCTGGCGCTTGAACTAAAACTGTCTCTTGACCACGCTTAACCACTAATTTGTAATCACCTGTTTCAAGCGTAAGCTCACTGATATCTGCCTCTGAAACTGATGCCAATAGTTTATTTATATCTTTTATATCCATAAAGCTGTGTGAACCCTCCTTATCTGTGCTCGAGCAATGCTAGAGGCGACCTAAATAATCGCCAGTACGTGTATCAACTTTTACAATTGTGCCTTGCTCAACAAATAAGGGTACCTGAATAACTGCACCTGTTTCTAGCGTTGCTGACTTTGTACCACCAGAAGCAGTATCACCCTTTACGCCTGGTTCTGTATAGGTGATTTCCAATTCAACATTATTAGGAAGGGTAAGTTTAAGTGCTTTACCTTGATAGTAGTCCACCTGTACCTCCATAGATTCTTTTAACCACTTAGCATTATCACCAATCTGCTTTGCAGTAAGTGTTGGTTGCTCGTAGGTTTCCAAATCCATAAAGGTGTATATCTCTCCATCATTGTAAAGATATTGCATTTTTTGATAATCAATAAAAATATCTTGTACTTTTTCACTGTTATTGAATGTTTTCTCAACAATTGAGCCAGTCTCCATATTACGGAACTTACAAACAATCTTTGCGCCACCGCGACCCATTTTGATGTGGTTATACTCTAAACATTCCCAAAGTTGCTTATCCATCTCAACTTTAGTACCGTTTCTCAAATCACTTACACTAATCATAAAACTATCTCCAAATTAATTACTTTTCGTATTTTTTAGGCAATTTTTGTGAAATTTTGTAAAATTCTGACTACTTTTCAGTATTTTAAGCCCTAATATATTTAAAGTTTATCATTTTAGGAGGGTTTTATGTACACTTTTGTCTCTGTTGTACTTCAACTCTTATTGAAAACAAAAAATTAAGGACAGCTTAAAAGCCATCCTTAAAAATATAATCTCATTAAAAAACAAAACCTTAATGAATGCTATAACCTAAATACAAGTGCCCTCTATAACCCTAGAATCCGCAGTTATCTTATAACTTAGACCACGAGGATGTTTTGCCTGAACACAGAAATCAGAAGCATTACCTTGCCAGCTTTCGATAACAGT
>CALHRJ010000406.1 GCA_938038395.1 uncultured Deinococcales bacterium
GTTCGTCTTCTGCTGGATAACTACAGTCGTTGCCATTGCATAATTGGGTTAAGTCTTGGCCTTCTGCTGTTGCAGCTTCTGGTGAGATTTGTTTGGCATTTACCAAAGATGGTATGCCGTCTACACGTACACCGCCCCAAACTGCTTCAACTAAATTAACTTGCGCCGTATCTTGAACGTCATCAAAAAAGTTAGCAAAACGACTATCGACAGTGACAGAAAAGAGCGCACCTTTAAAGGTGTCATAGCTTGGTGGTAAAGCTATATTTTCTTTGCCAGCCCATTCAAAAAAGCCTTGCCAGCCTTCACGCGCATCTTGGCCTGTTAGTTTCTCGAGTGCAAAAAGTATGATGGTGTGTTCACTGCGACCACGCAAAAAGTAAGCAACATCTATCAGCGCTGCAGCGTATAGCAAGTCACCAGTCTCACCAATTTCTCTATAAAGTGATTCATCAAAATTACCAAAGGTTACAGTGTCTTCAACTTGTTGGACTAGGCTTTGTAATACTTTTTCGTGTTGACTATAGTCTAGTGTGTTTTGTGCAAAGCTTAATGAACTTGTTAAGAATATTAGAAGCCCTATAGAGAATATTGAACCTAAGTTTCTATAGAGCTGCTTGTTGGATTGTCTCATATAAACTCCTTCAACAGAAGCTTATTGTAAAGGTTTCACGCTTTTATCACAGCTTTATCACAGCTTTAAGATAGCTTCGTAAAGCTTTTGTTACAAGTTGAATGGCCTAGTATTGCTATGCATTATTTGTGTAGGAGACTTACTAATTACAGTTTTCACTAGGCACTAAATAAACCTTAGATTGATTGATAAACGTTTCGCCTCCATAGCTAAAAACTTCTATATGAGATGTCCCACCTTGTACAGAATTGAGAATGATTGTTGGGTTGAGCAAGCTGTAACCTGCTTGCCATAATCCTTGGTCATTTTCACCGTCTTGGTCGGTTACGCTCACACCAGGACCACTCATGAGGAATTGGAAGGAGTAATTATAGTTGTATTGACCATTGCTACAGAGGTCGAAGGTCAGCGTGGAGCTCGAGCCCCCGCCAATCCCTGTCTGAAGGTCTGCATTTGAGTTTGTGCTATTGATTTTTCTAAAGGCTTGCCCTGCGAACTGCTGTTGCAATTGCGTCAGTAACGGTTGATTCGGAATAGCAAATTGAGCTGAATTCATAACCTCTTGAGCTAGCGCTTCCAAACGTGTTTGCTCTGAGATTGCTCCAAAAGATGTTAGCAGTAGTACATTGTTAGCACTGCTCTCTTTAGCAAGAATGCTCATAAAACCTTGTTGACCATTGGCTACAAAGCCATAGGTCATAGTTAAAGTATCGCCTAGCAATTGTGGCTGGGTTTGTGGCACAAATTGAATACCGCGATCTTCAAATGCTTGACCAAATTGTTGCAGTTGTGCGCTTAAATTACTTTTTGAATAGGCTTGTACTGCAATAGCACCTTGCTGTGTTGTTGAAGCAATTTGAAAGGACTGGGCTGCTGGTAAGAAGCCTGCAACATAGCTTTCAGGCACTAAAAAAGATACACCTGCACCTTCTGATTTAATTCTTGTGCCACCTTGATATTGTCTTTCTATCTGCGCGACTTCACCAGACAGTTGTATTGACAAAGGTGCGGTAGAAATCGGACTAGTTGGTAGGTCAGGATTAGATAGTGGATTTTGTACAGGATTGCCAATTGGATTCTGGGTTGGGTCGGCTAATGGATTTTGTACTTCAGGTTGTACAGCTTGTGCTGGGGCACCAGTTTGTTTTTGAAACGTGAGGAGTTGGGCACTGTCTTCATTGATATTGCCGAGGAAGTCGTATTCGAATATTACTAGATTTAGCTCAGTCTGAACTAATTCTGCGATGGCAGCAAAGTCTTCGGTGTCAGAAAAGATTTCTGCATAAAGAAGACCATCTGTTTCGGCAAAACCGTCAAAGTCTAGTTGTCCATTTGGTCCTTGTAAGATTCCATAGACATAACCGTCTGCGTCTTGGTTGAGCTGTATAGAAATCGAATTTATAGGGTCATCAAATTGACCTGAAAAGTTAGTGACTTGGGCAAAAGCAAAGCCAGTGAATAAACAGCATAGAATGAGTGTAAGTAGTGTTTTGCTAAGTTTGAATTTCATAGTAATCTCCTCTTTTAATAAAACAGTTTAAGATTATTTTTCAGTGCCCTATGTTATGTAGATAGTATTGTGTTGCTAAATTAGTCTAACTGGGCTTATGAATATTGAAACAATACGGTTGAGGGCGTTATGCCAGCGTTACACGCTTTAGATTTCCTATCTTATGGCTCGAAAAGCTGGGCTCTTGATGTCATACTGTATCTAACTATGATTGAAATCAATGACATATTACGAGCTTCTGCGACGCTCTCAGCTGTGCTCGAGCCAACCCCCTTGCAGTTTTCAAAACGCTTATCTGAAAAGTTTGAGGCTAATATTTACTTAAAACGAGAAGACCTTCAAGAAGTCCGTTCTTTCAAGAT
This sequence comes from uncultured Deinococcales bacterium, assembly GCA_938038395.1. GTDB lineage: Bacteria > Deinococcota > Deinococci > Deinococcales > Trueperaceae > CALGZD01. The sequence continues at coordinate 2,507 of CALHRJ010000406.1, forward strand.
TAGAGGCGCTTATAACAAAATGGCAAATTTATCTGCGGATGAACGAAAACGTGGGGTGGTCTGTGCTAGTGCTGGCAATCATGCACAAGGTGTTGCTTATAGTTGTAACAAGCTTGGCATCAAAGGTGTTATTTTCATGCCAAATGGTACACCCAATCAAAAGATTCGTAAGGTACGACTCTTTGGTGGGGATATGGCGGAGGTGCGTTTACATGGCGCAAATTTTGATGAGGCTAAAGAGGAATCTCTTCGCTTTAGTGAAGAACAAGCTTTAGTTTATGTACACCCATTTGATGATGCTCAAACAATCGCTGGACAAGGCACAATTGCTAAAGAAATATTTGATCACGCAGGTTTTAAACCAGATGTGATTATTGCTTCAATTGGTGGCGGTGGACTTATGTCTGGTATGGGTATTTATGCCAAAGGTGTATCGCCAAATACCAAGATGATTGGCATAGAAGCTGAAGGGCAAGCATCCATGCAAGCGTCGCTAAAAGCTTCTAAGCCTGTTACTTTAGAAAAGATAGAAACTTTTGCAGAAGGAACAGCGGTTAAAACACCGGGCAACTTATGTTTTGACATTTGTAAAACAGTTTTGGATGATATCAAGATTGTTGAAGTTGGTCACATTTGTTCTGAGATGATTGACTTGTATCAAAATGAAGGTGTAATTGCTGAGCCTTCTGGAGCTTTACCCTTTGCAGGTTTAGAGCAATTGAAGTCCGAAATCAAAGGTAAGAATGTTGTCTGCGTGATTTGCGGTGGTAACAATGATATTTTGCGTTATCCCGAAATTATGGAAAAGAGCCTGATTTGGCAAGGCTTAAAGCACTACTTCATTGTAAACTTTTCGCAACGGCCTGGAGAGCTTCGTAGGTTACTTAATGACGTACTGACAGCGAATGAGGATATTGTGCTCTTCGAATACATCAAGAAAAATAACCGAGAAAAAGGACCTGCGGTAGTAGGTATTGAACTAAGTGAAAAAGAAGGGTTTGAGGCACTCTTAGAACGCTTCGATGAAAGTCGGATTGATTACCGTGTGCTCGAGCCTGACGATGCTTACTATTCATTATTGTTATAGGTATAGTAGTCACTGACGCAAAAAAAGATGGCTGCGGAGATGACGCAGCCATAAAACAACTGTACTCAAAAGCAGTTAACTAGCTGTTAGATTGATGTTCCTCTACTATGAACTTACATCAGCAGAGCGTTATCGAATAGCTACTGCAATAGGATTATATAATGACTTGAGGGAGTATAAAGACGTGGTTTAACCACTAGTTTACCGTTGGTACAGAACACATCTAATGTCTTATCTTAAAAGCTCTTTTAAGAAAGCAATTCAGAAACGCCTTTTCAATCTAAATCATTAATCCTAGCTCGAGTTCCAGACACGCAAAAGCTTTAATTTATAATCAACAGTTTCAGCAACGGCAATAAGTTCATTTTTGTCCGAAGCTAAACCAAAACGACCTGTTTGACCTTCAAATCGGTTGTAGCTCAAACGCTGACCTTGTTGGATTCGTTTACTTTCTTCTTTATTTAATTGAATGATTGGATAGTCAAGCGCATCTATCATAGATTGCCCACTTGTATCCGCAAGGTTTTCAAGACTAACAGCCGAATCTAGCGAGAACTGACCAGATTGAGTTCTGACCAAGCCACTCAAGTGTGCAGGGATTCCCACAGCCTCACCTAAGTCTCTAGCAAAAGAGCGTATGTAGGTACCTGCTTGAACAGAGATATAGAACAATGCTGTAGGCAGTGTGGCTAAAGGCTCTGGCAGGTTAAAAGTAGATATGTCGAAGTCTTTATTGATAGCTTTAACAAAGATATCTTTTTCTAATGAATCTCTTGAATCACTAAAACCTAAGCACTCGAT
>CALHRJ010000407.1 GCA_938038395.1 uncultured Deinococcales bacterium
AGTTGTGTGATTAAACTACCGAAAAGATTTTGCCAAGAATTTGCGAATAAACCTTGTTCACTAGTGAGGGTAGCTGCGACGCTGTTGGCATCATCAGGATTGGTTAATTGAACGTGGTAGCCACTAATTTCATTTTCGACTTCTATAAGTTCTTGTAGACTTGCTATCGAAACAAATGCGACTACACCGTCAATGATTTCGTTGCCAACTCGGAAAGTTCCTGCCACAGTGTAGAACTTACGATTACTTTCTATATCAGAGACGAGTACTTTATCTCCTGTGAATACATTTAGGGAACGGGCAAGGCTCGAGCCTAGAATAATACTTTCTCCAGCATGCAGTGCTTCTTTTTGCTCTTCTAAGACATCAAGACTGTAAATTTCAGTGGCTATATCAGGATCAATACCAGTAATCTGTACGAAACCTTGACGCCCACTTATGCCTAGATTTGCATTGGCACGTCTACTTATGAGTGCTTGAGTAATCAAAAATGGGCTAACTGCTTTAACATCGTCACGAAAAGCAATAGCACCTTGTTGACCTTCATCAAATTCCATGGGGCTACCATCAAAAGGAACAAGTGTAACGTGGGGCGTAGCTTTGAGCGTACTACTGATAAGCTCGTCTATGAAACCATTGGTGAGTGATAAGGCGGTGACTAAAGCCATTACACCTACAGCAACACCCAATATAGTTAAGATGCTTTGAAGTGGACGGCGACGAATGTGTCTGAAGGCAAGAAAAGCTGCAAAGTTAGTCACAGAACTAGTATCTCACATTTAAAGTGAAAGTTGTATTGAATTAATAGCATTCGCGCTATTCAGAGAGTTGAATAGCAATCTTGGCGATAGCTACACATAAAAAATGCCTAGCTGAAGTGGCTAGGCATTCTAAAGATGATTGTTTAAGAATTTATCGTGATGATAGTAGTGGGCTAAAGTCTGACTTGTTTTTGACCATCATTGTGCCATCAAGTCTAGGACCTGTACGACCAAGACGAACAACTTCGACCTCGATTTGACGAACGCCCCATTGTTTCGCTTGATTGTATGTTGGGAACCATACATCCATTTGGTTACGTTTACGTGGATGCATTGTGTCTTCAACGATGAATACTTCATCGCTTAGTAAGTCGTCATAGCTACCAGCAGTGCGACCTGTTTTGTAATGTCCTAGATCCTTAATTTTCACCAGTGAACCATAAGGTAACAGACTTTCATCAAGCATATCTCGACTAACAGCAACAATGCCAAAGCGAGTTTTTGCACCTGTTGAGGTAATGAAAGGTGTGCTGTCTGTTTGTGCTGTAAGTGAATTATAAGCTGTGGCGCGAAGTGTCATTTTCACAATGCCATCTCCACTAGTGCCCTGTAATTCAGGAACATTCAAGTCAACTCTTGGACTAGCTAAAATCTCAATTTGCGGAATCAAACTAGCACTTAGCAGTGTAGTTTGTGGCTTAAGTTCCGCCTGAATTTGCTCTGATTTTAGGTCAACAAGTTGGCTTTGGCTTGTTGAAGTATCAGAGTTTGCAAATGTAAACGGTGTAGTACTTTTTTGAGCGAAGTAAAATCCAGTTCCTAAAAAGCTTAGCAGTAAAACTTTAATGAATAACTGTTTATACATCCCATCCTCTTCTCCTAGCAAACTGTATTACCTTAAATAATAAAAATGGTGAGAACAATATACATATGACCTAAAACAGGGTATTTATTGACAACTATTAATATTATTAGGGGGATAGTTTGAAAGATGTTTCGTACAATGAAACTTGTTGTTGCTTATATATAACGTGGAACCTAAATGACTTTTTTACTAATGTCTTCTCTCTACCTTAACTTTTAAAAATACAACCTTTTAAAAACATAGTTTCGATTTTAAAAAATTAAAGGTATTCTGAACTAAAATGTGTCTAACATTTATCGAAATATCTATAGGTACGAGTGTGATTTATCCTTCGAAAAGGAGTTACTCAGCAACTAGAAAGAAAATATAGCATGGCAATAATCACAATTCCAGCACTATTTGACCTGTTTTTCTTGAAAATGAGATTTAGAATATATTAATAATTCTTGTTTCTAAAGCGATTTATGCGTCCCTGACAGGGTTTCTGACTAAATATGGAATTATTGTAATGTGAGCGCTAAGCTTTCGATAATGCTATCTAAATTGCAAAATGCGTTGTTTCCGAAAAAATACTAGTATTATGCAATTATTTACGTCTAGGACAGCATTTTAGGGTGTTTTGCGGGTCTTTTAAGGTGATTTGGGAATATAACTATTAATGGAAACTGTAATTATAAGTATTGAATTTAGGCAGTATTTAGACGTTTAACTCATACTGCGATTGCCTGTAGCACATCACGAGGTTGTACTTTACCTTTGAACCAGATAACTTTTGCAGGAACATCCTCAATTTTTACACCAGCTTCACCTAGGTTTAGGCGTTCGGAAATTGCTAGAATGAGATCATTGCGTTGAGCTTTCTTGACCTGCCAAAACTTTTTCTTGAGGTACTCAGGTCGCCAATAGCCTACAATTTCAAATAGGTAGGGCTCATGTTCTGGGTGTACTAGTCTAAAGTCAGGAATCATAACGCTGCCTGGGATAGGTATGAGCTCGACTTCGCGCTCGAGCCCCCAATCTGTCTTCAACTTACCCCAGTTATTATAAAAAGATTCTTCAACTGCACTATCAAAAATCTTGCCTCTTTTATAGTGTGAAACGAGCCCACAGTCTGAATCTATGCTAAAACGACCTTCTTTTATCGTGCCGTCAAATTGTTTTCTGGGTGCAAGCTGGGCTTCCATCTTCCATTTGGTTACATGTAGCAGTGAGGGCAGAAACTTAGCAATGTCTGTGCCATAGCGTGTGCTCGAGCCAAATAAACTAGCAGGTCCATCAATGGTTATTGAAAAACCATGGTCTGCGTCACCTTCTATATAAGTCATAAGCCTAAACAGCTTTAGATACTTAAATAATTGCTTGTACTCACCTGGGTCGTTGCGGTAGGCCGTAATAACTATGTTAGTCGCTCTATAAAGTATGCCTTGTGCTTGCGATAAATTATAGCGGTGAACCAGATCTTCAGCACTAGGTGCATCAAAACTAAGTAAGATATGCCGTTCAGTCAGATCAGCATAAAGCCCCTTTTCAACAGCCTCAACCGTGATTTCTTTTTCGGTATCATGACTAAGACGCTCTGCAACTTTGGTTAAGACACTTAAAGTACTTGCTTTACTGGGCACAAATTTACTAGACGTTTCAAAAACAAGTTGCCTGAGAATTTGTGGGTCAATCGGGCTTATGCTCTCAAATTCTGAAAAACCATTTCTGAGTATATGGGCAAAGCCTCGTTTAACTCGGTAGTCTGTTTCAGCGCCTTCAAGTATGTGGAGTCGGTCGTCTAGTTCATTGCGCTCGAGCAGCACACAGCCTTTAAAAACATCGATAACTTCTTGTGCTAACGCTAGGGTCTTATTATCCAAAGGTAAGCGTTTAGGTACAACATAGTCACCTTGGAAACGATTCATGAGTAGGTCAGTTGGTAGCACGCTCTAACTCTTACATGCCAGTGCGCAAATAAGCAAGTTGACTAACGAATATATATAACTCTAGAAATGTCTTAGCAGTATTAAGGTCGCATTGTCAGGTATGTGGTTCTATCTTCTCTAAATTTTTGTTAAGCTAAGTTTATGGCACTTAGTGAATACGCAATTCCAACCTCCTTTTCTAAAACAGCAGCTAAAACAACCAAAGGTCTTATTGGTCTTTCTAACTATGTATTGAAGCCACTTTATTGGCTATATGAACGAAGGCTAGAAGATGCTTTAGAACGTTCAAATGCAGCCTTACCTAAGCATATTGGTATGGTGTTAGATGGAAACAGACGTTTTGCACGGCAGTCAGGGCTCGAGCTACAGCTAGGTCATGAAATGGGTGCTAGTAAAGCTGAAGAAGTGCTGGAATGGTGTTTGAAGCTAGGCATTAATCATATAACCATGTGGGTTTTTTCTACAGATAACAAAGGTCGTTCAGAAGAAGAACTTAATTATTTGTTTAAACTGTTTAAACATGAAGCAGAACGTATGATTGCCAATCCCCGGATTCATAGTAACAAAGTGCGAGTCAAGATTATTGGTGATATTGCTGATTTTCCTGAAGATACGCGTGAGGCACTAAAAGAACTAGAAGAAAAGACAGCAGACTATGACCAAATGCTACTAAATATTGCAATTGGTTATGGTGGTAGAGAAGAAATTACCCACGCTGTTCAGGACTTGCTTCGAGAAAAACTAGATCAAGGTAAACAACTAAAAGATGTAGTAGATGACCTCTCTCCAGATGAAATTGGTCGTTACCTATATACAGCAGGTACACCAGACCCTGATTTTGTAATCAGGACCAGTGGAGAGATTCGCCTAAGTGGCTTTTTACTTTGGCAAACAGCCTATAGTGAGTATTACTTCTGTGATGTTTTTTGGCCTAGTTTCAGAAGATTAGACTTTCTGAGAGCCTTGAGAAATTATCAAGCTCGAGACAGACGTTTTGGAAAATAGATTTGTAGAATACATAAAGTAGACCTATCCCCTTAAAATCATTCTTTAGAGAAATCCTCAACTATTATTTTATGGATAGGATTGATTGCTTTTCTAATACTTTTTGTCTGATGACTTTTGATAGTTATTTTTGGCATTTGTAGGAAAAACATCGATAGTCTAACTTGATAGCTCAGACTCGTGCTGATTTTACGATGCCTTCTACATTGAAGTGATGACATTTCTAGATTGATAGACTCTTTGTGCAATTGCTGTTGGAATATATTTGAAGGTTCATTAATATTTCTGTAAGACTGAATCTATGAAAGCTTTGCAATACTAGATACAATTTATGAAGGTTTTTGTGAGATCTGGAATTTCATTGCTGAATCTTCAAGAATTACTATAGATAGTAAGAGGGTATGTTTTGGAGGCTAAACTGTAAAAAGCTATGGGTACAGACTTTCGCAATATATTCAAGCTATAAACCTTTACATTTTCACTTATTTATGCAGTAGAGTTTTTAAATATTTTTTTGTTAATACTATTTTATGAATATATATAGAAGAGGAAGAACATCGTGACATTAACACCACTATTGATTTTCGCCATTATTATAGCCTTGGGTGCTTTTGCTCAATGGGTTGCATGGCGACTAAACATCGCAGCTATTTTGCCTTTGCTAACACTTGGCTTTCTTGTAGGGCCAATATTAAAAATAATTCAACCAACAGATTTGAATCCTGATTTATTACAACCTGTAGTTTCGCTGTTAGTTGGACTTATATTGTTTGAAGGTGGGTTAACACTTCGGGCCTTAGAGGTTAAAGAAACTAAACGAATTGTAACGCGTCTTGTAAGTGTTGGTGCAGTCGTCACTTGGCTAGGTAGCGCTATTGCTGCTCACTATATTGTGGGTTTAAGTTGGTCTTTTGCATTGTTGTTTGGTGCACTTATTATTGTTACTGGACCAACTGTGATTGGGCCATTGCTTCGAACTGTTAGACCAAATGGCACAGTGTCTTCGATTCTTAAATGGGAAGGTATTATTATTGATCCCATTGGTGCATTGATTGCTGTTTTGGTGCTTGAGTTTATTATCTTGACTCAGGGAGCAGATGCTCATGGATTAGGTCAAATTGGACTTCGCTTTTTAAGCTTTTTGCTTGTTGGCACGATTAGTGGTGTAATTGGTGGATTTTTCTTAAGTGCAGTCTTTGCACGTAAACAAGTACCCAACTACCTTAGTAACTTTTTTGCACTTGCGGCTGTATTTATTATATTTGCAGTTTCAAATAGTATCGCCAGTGAATCTGGCCTACTAGCTACAACGCTTATGGGCTTAATTATGGCAAATCGTACCCTGCCCGATTATGAGCACTTACTTAGTTTTAAAGAAGATTTAACGATCCTATCAATCTCACTGCTCTTTATTGTGCTTGCAGCTAACATTGAACTGAGTACTTTGCTAAGTGCTTTTACTTGGCAAAATATTTTGATGGTAGCAATCATCATGTTAATTATTCGTCCAATAAATATATGGGTTAGTACTTTTGGTGATACTAGCGTAACAACTAAAGATAAGTTATTCCTTTCTTGGATTGCACCAAGAGGTATTGTTGCTGCTGCTGTTACGTCACTCTTTGTAACAGAGTTGCATCACTTTGATATTGACGGTGGCGATGTATTGTTGCCGCTTGTTTTTCTTGTGATTATTTGTACTGTAGCGATTGGTAGTTTGACTGCGGGTACAGTTGCAAGATTTTTAGGCGTAGCAGAAGAAGACCCACAAGGTGTTTTATTCTTAGGAGCACACCCTGCTGCACAAGGTTTAGCAATGGCTTTAAAAGAAGAAGGCTTTAAGGTTACGTTGGCAGATCGTAACTATCAAACCTTATCTTCGGCACGGATTGCTGGTTTAAACACTTATTATGGGAGCTTGCTTTCGTACCATAGTGACGATGAGCTCGAGCTAGCGGGTATCGGCAACCTAATCGCTATGACCCCAAACGATGAAGCAAATGCACTTACAGCCAGAAAATATGCAAAGATTTTTGGTCGTGAAAGCGTATTCCAACTAATTCCAAACAAAGATAATAAACAACGTGAAAGTATAGCCGAAGACCAACGTGGTCGCTATGTCTTTCACAATGGAACGACCTACGCTAATTTGCAACAACGTTTTCACAGTGGCGAGGTTAAAAGAACACAAATTACTGAGGCATTTAGCTTAGAGGATTTTAAAGCACTTTATGATGATTATTTGCCAATGTTTATTATAAAAAATGAAAAAATTGAAGTTGTGACAAGTGAAGACTTTAGTGTTAAGGATGCAACATTGATTAGCATAGTAGCTAATAATGAAGAAGAAACTTAAGCAATTTGAGAAAAATCAAAGGGTAAGGTATTGACTTTTTTGTGACTTAAGTTGGCCTAAAAAACTGAAGAAAATCTCACACTTTAATCATATTCAAAACAAAAGTTGAAAGTGCTATTTACACTGTTGGATACAGTGTAAATAGCACTTTTTTGTATAACAAGATTAAGACTTGATGTAGGTAGAGTGAAATCTTTTCTGGGGAAAGGTTGACATGCCCTAAACAATGTGTGTATTCTACTTCTTGCGCCTGAACGGGGTAATCCCATTCAGCAGGAACCATGACAACTGATTAAGAGGAAAGAACGACTTAGAAACCTTTAGAAGAAAGTAGTTAACAGGAGTTAATTACTATAAAAAATGCAATAAATTAAAGGTATGGGTTTACTCATACACTTTTAAAAACAGTGAGATA
>CALHRJ010000408.1 GCA_938038395.1 uncultured Deinococcales bacterium
TCTGCGCCTGGTCTGAGGGCATGGTGTGCCATACCTACAAATTTATCTGGATATTTTTTGACGATGCCTGCAAGGCGATCATTGCTATTTGCTGTTACGAAGCAAACACGTTCCAAGCCATATTTGTCTACTTCAGCAGCCCAACGATTTAGGTAGGCGTCTGCTTCCGCATCCGTTTTGGCAGGTGGCTCGCTTGGCAGCGTTGACCATTCTTTGTTCATTCGTGTCATGCGGCTTTGCGTATATTCAACAAGTTTTGGGTGGCGTGTGGTGATGTTGTCTAACCCTAAAGTATTTTCAATAGGGAAGTGAGTATGGAAATCTACTAAGGTTAAGTGGCTGGTGTCCATTTCCTAGCCTAACGCTTTGTGGCTTAAAAAGCTAGTCTAAGAAATTAGAATATAGATAGTTGAATAATTATACTGAGTGCAAAAATCCTACTAAGGTATTTAGCTCAAAAACTCAGCACAGTGAATTAAAACCCCACAAGGATCCCAAATGTGAGCAACCAGTGCGCCGTAAGATTCTTCCTTAGGTGCTTTGGTTTTGGCTACACCATAACTTCCATTTTCTATAATCCCTGTTGCATGTTGGTACCAAGCGTTGGCGTCATCCACGGTGAGGTGCAGCATGAAGTTGCTTGCCCAAACTTTGTTGTAATAATTTTGTAGATAAAAGCGCTGCCCCGCTAGCTCGAGCTCCGCAATTCCTCCATCATCAGCCACAAAGTTCTCCTGCCACCCCAGCCGTTTATAAAACTCAAGAGAAAGTGCAAAGTCTTTAGCGGGTACAAAAACCTTCACATCTGTAGCAGTTGGTAATTTTGTAGTATCGTTCATAGGTTACTATATCACTTAAAATTATGTTACTTATACTAAACTGAAAGATAAATGTCATAGTCATGTTATCGCTTGTATCTTCAAAAGAACCGAAAGATGAGCACTTTCCAATCTATGCCTATTTTTGACATTATGACATTCTTGATTCATTTCGGTATTAAACGTTTCCGAGTTCTAAAAGATGTTAGCGAAACATTAGCGATGCTAAAAAGATTCCTGTAAGTAAACAAAGTGTACTATGTATAATAGCAAGAACTGTAGCTTTACTTAATCGGGCGTAAAAAAACAACAACACTACCACTATCAAAATTAAGATTTAGGTTCACCAAGGCATTGGCTTGTGTAGCTTGACCTGTGAGCATGATTAAAGATTCATTCGTTTGTTGCTGAGCTTGTTGTTGCCCTAAATTAGTTAAAGACAGACCTTTGACCGTGCCTAAAATATTGTAGTTAGTATCTAATCTTGTGTAATGGCTTTTAGCTAAATTATAGCCAGCATGAGCATTGCTATCTGCAAGAAAAAGGCTAAGCCAAGCATCTTCAAAAACTCTCGTGCTATCTTTTAGATTAGACCATGTTTTATGGTGTGTATTTTTTGAAGTAATGACTTTCTCGATAAAACCGCTATCTCTGTAGTTCATAGTAGAGCTTAGTAATCTACCCATGCCATATTGTGCCATTTGTAAACTAACAGTGTCATTGTTAAAAAGACTACGCTTGTATGATTTATTTAAAAAGATATTGGCAAGTGTAAAGTGCCCAGCCGCTACTTCGATAGAGTGAGCAGTATCTTTAGCTGCGCCACCACAGGTTGACGAAATGCCCTGATCCTGACGAATGTTGTCAAGTACTGCGCCAATAACACTTTCAGCTTCGAAACGGTCAGGTCTAGTTAAACCAGTAGCAGCTCTATAGCCTAAGTGGTGTGCGTGGAACATTTCTTCGTACAAGGTTGCAAGACCAAGTGGAGATAAGCCACGTATATGCTCAGTATTTATGTAAGCAACATCTGCATGGTTGTTTTCGCCTGTTGCATTTTTATCAAAATCATCCCAACGAACCATACCGTTGTACGGCAATACATTAGATAGTAAGAAGCTAACACCACCACTATTATCGATATCTGTTTTCGCTGTGAAAGCTGGGTTGAAGTGTCTTTTAGAAACAGTACTAGCACAGCTACCTAAGTGCTCGATAGTTTTTGTAGAGATAGCTTCGATGTCTGGGTTTGTGCTAACTAAGTCTGCTTCATCAACAAAGAAGTTCATGCCATTTAGGTTAGAAACAAGTTTGAACTTACGGATATCAAGATAGGTCTGGCTGACCTTTGTATCGTATGCCAAAACGAAGAAACTACAAACTGTGCCAACGCTGTAGTCACAAGGTTGGATTGCTTGTGTTTGTAAGGCATTTTGGGTTGAGAAGTTATCTTCTAAAAAGAGTGCAGTTTGCGGCTTTAAAGTAGCTTGTGTTTCTATAGTTTCTTCTAAGCTTTGTGTACCTAGTGTGGTACTTGCAGTATTTGCTTTTAAACCGCGCTGTTGTGTGAGGTTAAGTGTCTGCTTTTTACTATTACCAATCTCACTTATGCCCATAACTACAAGTTCATAGCCTTCTGGAACATGGCTATTTAGATTTAGCTGTTTGTTGCCTTCAGTTGCACGTAAACGCAACACATCTTGTGGTTGAAGTATAAATGGGGTATTGCCAACACGTACACTCAGGCTCGAGCTCTGTCTACCCGCTGCATTGAGCGCGTGAAGGTTAAAGGTAGTGCTCTGGCTAATGTCTATTTCTAGGCTTGTTTTACCTTTTACATCAATGATTTTGTTGTTGTAGCTGAGCTCGAGCGCATCCACTGCATTGCTAGTAACAAAGTCTAAGCGGATTTTTTGTGCAGTAGCTACATGAGCGTGGCTACTTGTAAAGCTTAGGATTTGGGGAAGAACAGCTTTTGCGGCTGTATTTAGTTCAGTTGGGATATCAATGTTTTCAGCAGGAACAGCACTTTCTTGTGCTGGTGCATCAACTTCAGGAGTTGGTGTAATGGTTGTACCGCAAGCGCTTAAAATTAGTACGGCTAAGCTTAGTAGCACTAAAGATAGTATTTGCTGTGATTGTTTAAGTGTTGCTACGGTTCCTGTAAGTTTCATGCTTGCCCCTTTGTAAAGTCATTAACGTTCAATAATTTTTTAGTAACGTTTCCCTAACGTAATAGAAAATAGGAAGTTGAACTTTTGGCTACTCACTTCCAAAAGTAAAAGAATACATAAAAATTTATCGGTAATGCTCTCCTTGCTGCCCCTATGCTGCAGTGAGAACTTTGATTTAGGGAGTATAGCACAGATTTAGTGAAAATGGAAACATTCCTCTAATGTTTAGTTAATGGTGTCGGAAATGTTTCCCTCATGTTTGAAAAGTTGAAGACAATTGTTTATGAAATCTTCTTCTATTTTTGTCGTGAAAATTATCAATTGGAGAATTTTAGGCATAAACAACGAAAAGATTGTTGCGAGTGCTACAATCGCTGTTTCTGTAGGCATTTAGAGGACAATTGTTGGCGTATACCCTCTTATACTGACCTTATTCAGGATGTTGAAGAAGCATATAATTATCGCTTCTCAATATCACCAGACCTAGTGTATAAACCTGGAGTCTAAACCTAATGTTCAGCCTTTCTAGTATTCCTATTTGTTTTACAAATAGCTGGAGAAAAATAGCGTGTCTAACTTATCACCAAAATTAGCTTTCGGAGCAGTTCAAGTCGCTTGGTTAACCTTAGTCGTTAATGTCATTGTCATTTTGCAAGGTGCAATCGTTCGAGCAACAGGTTCTGGCGCTGGCTGCGGTCGTCACTGGCCTACCTGTAATGGTGA
>CALHRJ010000409.1 GCA_938038395.1 uncultured Deinococcales bacterium
AACCTCTTACACGTGGTAACACAAATAAGAGAACTAAGGCTATTAAGAATAATGGTCTGGCAAATTCAATCAACACTATCCTAATGTTAAACCACATTGAGCCGTAAAGGTAGGTCGTCTAGCTTGCAGACAAGAGTGTAAAGAGCATTTTTAAATGAATTGTAGTGTTAGCGTTGCTTAGGAATATATTGGAACAAACTGACTACAAAAGTGAATTGCTCAAAACGTGTTCAATGTAAGTTTACTGTAAGGTAGACTTAATAAGCATTGTGAATCAGCAACAGAATACTAATTCTAAAGTCCTAAACTGTAAGTAAAGCAAGCGATGTTTAAGGTTAAACACATCTATAATAGCGTAGTGTAGGATTAAGCTTGAAGTTAGGGAATAGGCTTACACTAGTATTTTTTAATACTAGTATGAGTTTTGGAGAGTAAACGGAAATTATGGAGTCTAAAAAAGGAACTATTCAATCAGATGTTGCAGCGGAGCTTGCTCCTAATGTTCGAATAGAACGTCAATCTGATAGTCAATCTGAAGCTCATGATGTCCAACTGCAATCTCAACCTAAGGTTCAAGCACAGTCTCATGTGTCAGATTCAGCAATGTCAGAACGACACATTGCGAAAAAAGACTTCGGTTTGAATGTAGCTGCTTCAGATAGAGATGTAGATGCTCTTCGAGTAGATTCGAAAACAACTATCTTTGAAGGTTCACCCTACCTTGATTCAGAAAAGAAACGTAAAAAAACTAAGCAACTTGGTGATTTAACCCTAACGTTATCGCCTTTAAGACGTGCATGGCTTTTGTTATCAGTGCTTTTGGCATTTCTTGCATTGGTTTTTGCACCAATCCAGTTTGATAGTTTTAATCTTGGTGCAGAATATCTGAATGTTAGTAAGCAGGAAGTTCAGACACCTTTAAATAACTCACAGCAAGCAATTTTTGAAGATGCTAGAAGTGCAACCTTACAAATTGAAGTTCTAGGCCCATCGCTCGCATACCGCTATGTTCAGGGTATGGGTACTGGGTTTTTTATATCTGAAGATGGTTTGGTGCTTACGGCTTATCATGTCATTCGAAGTCATAAAGATAGTCGTTTTGTGGCTAAAGATATTATGGGTAGGCGCTATTTGCTCGAGCTTGTTGCTTTTGATGCACATCAGGATGTTGCCTTGCTTAGAGCTGATTTAAGTTCCAAAGTATCTTATTTGAGATTGGGTTCTGTGCAGCCAAGGGTTGGGTCGCAGGTTATGAGTATTGGTAACAGTCGTGGAGACTTTTTACAGGCTCGAGCTGGACGAGTCAAACGACTAAACGCTAAAGCAAGTAGGGCAGACTTTGCTTCTGACACCATTGAATTTAGTGCCAAGCTTGAAGCTGGCGACTCTGGTGGACCTGTGCTCAATAGCAAAGGTGAAGTTATCGGAATCGTAAGCTATATCAGTTTTATTCCTGATGATGTTTTACAACAATCCAAAAAGCTGATTCCTTCACCATTACGCCCGCTGCTATTACCGCCTCAAATAAGTTCATTTGCTGTGCCTATGTTTAGAAATAGTGTCATTTTAAAAGAACTGCTTGCTGGTAAAAAACGAGATGTACCTGTGATTGGCATTTATGGAAGTGACTACGTACCAGGTAATGCAATTGATAATTTGGGCAGCTTAGCAGGAGCTTTGGTAGATCATGTACCTGAAGGTAGTCCTGCGTTCTTTTCTGGGCTAAAAAGTTGTCAATTGAAAGATAGCGTCCTGCAGCAAGCGGGGCTAAACCAGGCTGGAGCGAATCAGGCACCGCAATCTGCACAAGTTGTTGGTTGTATGGCTGTGTTGGGGAACTCGAGCGCAGCTCGAGGTAGCCGAGACGCTGGTAATTTGCGAAGCCAAGCGGCTATACAAAGTGCTGATGTTATTATCGCAATAGATGGCGAACGCACAAATAACTTTGTAGAAGTCATCAATAAAATCCGTGCTTACAACATTGGTGATGAAGTGGTTTTAACAGTACAACGTGGTAGTGAAGTCATCGAACTTGTGTTGTTGTTGGGTGCTGAAGCTCATATTTTTGACCAGCGTTTTTAAGAAAATCAGGTAACATTCTAGAGGCTGTATACTAGAGGCTGTATAACTGTATAAATCTAACCTGATTTGCTGTTTCACTACCTACTTCAAGCTGCTTCAAGTTTCAATGTGGAAATTTATGACGATATCATGAACGTATGACTGTGCTTCGTATGTAATACTAGTTTAAACGCGAGAAAATATATCTAAAGGTATCTGAAACATCTAAATGCAAAGAAAGTGTGTACAACTAAATAGATATGGATAAGCCTGACGAACAATTGATTCAGGCTATGGCTATTTTGGATGAGAACGCGCTTGTCGAATTGCACAAGCGCTATGCACCTTACTTAACAGCTATGGCAAGAAAGATGCTTAGCGATTCTGATGAAGTTCAGCAATGCGTTCAGGATGCATTTATGAAGGCTTGGGATGCGGCAAAAACCTTTGATCCCAAAAAGGCTAGTGTCAAAACATGGCTTGTAACGATTGCACATAGAACTGTACTAAATAAAATCAGAGGTTCTAAGTTAGAAACTGTGCCGATTGAAGTTTGGGATAATCCGCAAACACCTCCAAATCATGTAACACGTGTTGTTATGGAAGATGCAGTTGGTCTTTTAGATATTGATGCTAAGACATTGATTGACCTAGCTTTCTATAAAGGTCACTCTCATGGTGAAATTGCAAAAGTATTAGATATGCCATTAGGTACTGTCAAAAGTAAATTACGTAGTGCATTAAATACCTTAAGGGATGAGCTTGAGAGCAAAGGAGGTAACGTATGAACATCGATCACGATACTTTGATTGCTTATGCAATGGGCATGTTGTCCGAGCAAGATATGATGGCTGTTGAAAAGCATCTTAAAACAAACCCTGACGATGCTCTTGAAGTTGAACGTTACCTGAATGCGCTTGCTGCTGTGGTTATGACTGAAGAGCCAGAAATTGTTCCTTGGGTTGCTAAGCAGAAGTTGTTAACACGTGTTCGTGCTCAAGGCGATACCAAACAGACACTGCAGGCCGCCGAAGCAAAAGCTCAATATGAAGCCGGTGGGCAAAATAGTGATGATGGGAATGTTGTGAGGCTCGAGCCTCAAACTTCAAATCGAAAATATCAATGGGGTCTTGGTCTTGCCATCGCAGCAACACTTGCAGGATTTGCCTTTTATGGTCCATTCAGTACTTGGTATGAAAAAGTCCAGCTCAATCAACAAATAGTTGAGTCAATTCAACAGTCTGGTGCAGTGAGTACAGCGCTGGTAAATGATGCAGATGAAGCGATAGGCACCTTAGTGCGACAGACAGACAATAGCCTTTTTGTTGTTTTAAATGAAAAGCTTAGTGACGAGCAAGTTTATCAAGCATGGAATATTGTAGAGGGTAAACCGCAATCCTTAGGGGTTTATCAAAAAGGTATTATTCAAGTTTCTGGCTTTGATTCAGGTAATATTTTTGGTGTTACGATCGAACCTGCTGGCGGCAGTGAACAACCTACGAGTACACCAATTGTTATCTATGAACTTTAAGGCAGTCTCAAAGTAACTCTTAAGGAATCTATCCTATAATTTATCAAGGTTATGTCGAGTACTGTATCAAGCTAACTGTGCTCAATAGAAATAACTAAAAAAAAGATGTAAAAGCTTGTGTCAGGAAAATAGATATAAGCATTTTTGCTATAACTGACATTTGCAGAAACAATATTATCAGATGATTTAGCCTCATGCTGATGTTTCTATGCTTTCAACATTGAAATAGTAACGGTGCGAGTTATTGGATATATTTTTGCGATTGCTGAACTATCCTTGATTTGGCATTTGCAAAAACACACGCATAGTTTTCGTATTGCTAAAACCTTCAT
>CALHRJ010000410.1 GCA_938038395.1 uncultured Deinococcales bacterium
TCGCTAGTTAGCATTTGTTCATTTACCAAAATGCCACCACGTTCACCAACGGCTAAACCTGCGGTTTTTGCAAGTTCGTCACGTGGGCGAATGCCTGCCGAAACAACTATCATATCGACATCGAGAGTACTTCCATCTGCAAAGTACATGCCGAAGACTTTGCCATTACCTAATATCTCTTGGGTGTTCATAGAAGTATGGACTTCTACACCAAGTGCTTTCATGTGCTGTACGAGTACGTCTGAACCCATTTGGTCAATTTGTCTTGGCATAAGCCTTGGTGCAAATTCAACTACATGGGTTTTTAAGCCTAGATTGATAAGTGCATTGGCAGCTTCTAGACCTAGTAAGCCACCGCCGATGACGGCTGCAGTTTTGCAGTTTTTACCGTAAGCGATAGTTTTATCTAAATCTTCGATTGTTCTGTATACGAAAACGCCATCTTTATCTATGCCTGATACGGGGGGAACAAAGGGGCTCGAGCCCGTAGCAATCACCAACTTGTCATAACTCAACGTTTCCCCACTGTTTTTTCCACCACGAGTAGAAACAGTCTTAGCAGATCTATCTATAGATAGCACACTATCAGCAAGACGCAATTCTATACCACGCTCACTGTACCAATTCATTGGCGCGAGACTCAGTTCTTCTGCACTGGTCCCTGAAAAGTATTCACTCAAGTGAACACGGTCATAGGCAGGGCGAGGTTCTTCGGCAAAGGTAATAATGTTGTAATCAGTATTCGCTTTTTCAATAAGGCTATCAGTGAGCTTTTCTAAATACTTAAACCCCACCATGCCATTTCCAATAACAATTATATTTTTCATAGGAACTTCCTAAACTTTAAAAAAGTGGATGAGGTGTTTGGCTTGGAAAACACCTCACCAGTGTGACGGATACTTGGCTTGAATAAGTATCCATTCTGAAAGGAATGAGATGAAAGGATCTAGGAGAATCGATTCATCAGGAAGCAATCTTGTTGATTACTCTAGATTAGCTAGAGTCTTACTTAAGGATCAAAGCTAAACAGGCTTAAATTACTTCCTGTATTAGCTTGAGGAATATCTTGTGGAATTACAGTTGGGATCCCAGTTGGAATAACTGAGCTACTAAAGACCATACTACTTGCACGATTGGCGTTTGTAAGTGTGTTCATACCATCGTCTTCAATCAAATCATCCATCGAAGGAACAGCCGTAAGTGACGCTGCTGCTGCCTTGAACTCAGGCATCTTAGATTGTGGATCAAGTGCTGTACTTGTAAAACGATTCGCGCCTTGTTCGCCTTCCCAATGCATCGGAATAAAAATGACATCAGGACGGATTTTACTAGAGAGTTTTACTTTAAAAAGGCTTTCTGCACGACGTGTTTTGAGTCGAGCAAGTTCGCCATCAGTTAACTTAAGTTTTAGTGCAGTATCTGGATGAATCTCAACATAGGGTTCTGGCATTTTTTTAGATAACATCGGACTTCTTCGTGTGTGATTACCTGTGAGGTAATGCTGTAAATAGCGCCCTGTCGTAAGCTGTAACGGAAATTCTATAGATTGTGTTTCAGCTAAGGTTGTAAAAGGAATAACTTGGAATTTAGCTTTACCATCTGGATGCGCAAAGCCCTTTTCAAAAATACGTTTTACGCCTGTTGTGCTTTCATCAGGACAAGGCCAAAATAATTCTTCACCTTGTCTCAGCCTAGCGTAGCTGATGCCAAAGTAATCTGCTGGCGCACCTTTTGTAGCTAAACGAAATTCATCATTGATGTACTCAGGTAATAGCTCTGGCTGACTAAGATCGTACTCAAAAGCTGTAGAACCTAATTGCTGTGCAATCTCTATGATAATTTCCAAGTCAGTCTTAGCGCCTTGAGGGGGTGGCTTAAGGGCTTCACGCAAAACGACACGACCTTCTAGGTTAGTCGTCGTACCAGTTTCTTCGGCCCAGATTGAACCAGGTAGTACCACATCTGCTAGACTTGCGGTTTCAGACATAAAATTATCGACAACGACAAGGTGTCGCATATCTTTAAGCCATGCTTTGACGTTATCTTTGTCCGGACTGCTTACCACAGGATTAGAGCCTAGTACGAATAAGCCATGGATTTCTTTTTGACCCACTGCTTGTAATAGTTCATAAGCAGAGTAGCCTGCTTGAGGTAACTCTGTTTCTGCAATTCCCCATAGTTCGGAGACTTGTTGCCTTGCAGCAGTATCACTAATAAGCCTATAGCCAGGAAGTTGGTCCGCTTTCATACCGTGTTCACGCCCACCTTGACCATTGGCTTGACCTGTCAGTGTGCCATAGTTAGCACCGATTGCCAACGCTAAATTTATAAAGGCAAGCGTACTATCTACGCCTCGCGAGTTTTGATCGTTGCCTCGGCCTGTAAGTATCAGTGGATGTCTAGCAGAAGTCAGTAATTGAACGGCTTGTGCCACATCTGTATCATCCAAACCTGTTTCTCTAGAAAGGCTGTAAGCAGTGAGGCTTTTTAGATAAGATTTGACGTTATCAAAATTATTGGTGCGTTCGGCAATGTAGTCTGCATTTTGATGACCACCTGCGATAATGTGTTTGAGTAGTAGATTGGCAAGCGCTAAGTCACCGCCTAGTTTGACAGGTAAATGTAGCGTGGCTAAATTTGCGGTAATTGTTTTTCTAGGATCGATCACGATAAACTGTGTACCTTGTTTTTTGGCATCTAGTAGATAGTTCATGATGATTGGCAGCGTAGCTGCTGGATTTGACCCAACTAGAACGATCAGATCATGTTTAGGAATGTCTTCTAGCGGCATATTCATGCCACGGTCTAGACCAAAAGCCATAATCGCAGCCTTCGCAGCAGAACTCATGCAGTAACGACCGTTGTAATCTATATGGGGTGTTTTGAGTGCAACACGTGCAAACTTACCAAGTAAGTAAGCTTTCTCTGTTGAGACAGATGCACCTGAGTAGACTGCGTTGGCACTGTTGCCAGAGCGTTTTTGAATTGACTTAAAGCCATCCACTACTTTTTTCATAGCTTCATGCCAACTCACTGGAACAAGCCTGCCATTTTTCCTAACAAGCGGTTGTGTTAAACGCTCTTTATGATCAAACAGGCTGACGCTGTTTTGACCTAATACACAAAGCTTAGTTTTGTTGATAGGATGGTCTAGACCTTGAACAGTTACACCCTCTAATGTCTCTGTTAAACGCATTTGGCACTGCATTGCACAGTAACAGCAGTGTGTATCTGCATGCGTATCTGGACTAGCTGCTTGGGTTGCAGTAGTTGACACTTTAGTTAAGGAGGGTGATGTGTTATCAGGCAGCATGTTTGATATTCGGGTTATGAAATTTTTCGTGTAAGAAGTGGAGAACACTGCTCCTGTATGTGTTGTAGTCGGGGTCGTTGGCAAGCTCGAGCCTATTTCTAGGTCTCTCTAA
>CALHRJ010000411.1 GCA_938038395.1 uncultured Deinococcales bacterium
GAAGATTCTGCTTACCCTGCTGCGCCAGATAGCGAATACGGCTGGGAAAAGCTCTTTAGTGAGCGTATCTATTTTGCATACGCAAGAAACTACAACATTGATGTGCGCGTAGCAAGATTCCACAACATTTTTGGTGAAAAAGGAACATGGACAGGTGGCCGTGAAAAAGCACCTGCTGCTATGTGCCGTAAAGTGGCTGAAACACCTGAGGGTGGGGTAATCGAAATGTGGGGAGACGGCAAACAAACCCGTTCTTTCTTACACTACACAGAATGTTTAGATGGCGTCCGCAAGCTCATGGACTCAGATTTTGAAGGTCCTGTGAACATCGGTTCCGATGAAATGGTCACGATTAACCAACTTGCTGAAATTGCTATGGCTGCGGCTGGTAAGACGCTAAGCATCAATCATATTGATGGTCCAATTGGTGTTATGGGTCGCAACTCAGACAATGTCTTGATTAAAGAAAAACTTGGCTGGGCACCCTCTCAACCCCTTTCTGAAGGTATCAAACGTACCTTTGATTGGATCAATGAACAAGTTGAAGCTAGTAAAACAGTTTCAGCGTAAGCAGCGAAGCTTCTAATTTATGCATATTATTAAAAGACTATGGTTATTTATAGCCATAGTTTTACTCTTTGTATATCCGATTATAGGCGTCTTACTCCTTATTCCCATATTTGGTGATAAAGAGGTTGGTCTAGCGAGTTTTAGTAACAATAAAAGCCTAAGAAACTGGCTGATTGTTTGGATACCTTATCTTTTACTGATGCTTGTACCCCTTGTCTATCATAAAGACTGGTATGGCATTTTTAGTTACGTTTTACAGGTTGTCTTTGCCATTTTGCTATTTCTGCTCTTTAGAAGTGTACATAAGCAGTTCCCAAAACAGTTTTTTGCTACAGCAATTACTGTTGCACTTGGCTTACTAGCAATAGCTGGAGTTGCTGAAAGGTATTTAGGATCGAGAGTCTGGCTCAATGATGATACTAGTTTTGTACAAGTAGTAAGCTCGAGCCTACAAACAGAACAAAACTTATCCTTCCCAAATAACTTTTACCGTGTTTGGCAAATAGCCCCTAACACAGATACCATCAAGCTAGCGTGGAAAGCCAAACTACTTTCTGGTACAGCAAATTGGGATTGGCAATCGCGTACTCAAGAAGACAACCTATCTGTTGTCAAAGGTGCAAAAAGCTTGACCCACTTTACCCCTAAGGGTAAAGACCCCTTTATCTATAAAAGTTTACACCAAGCTTCTTCGATTGCCGGTCTTTCAGTACAAGCAACCATTGATATACGAAATAGCAGTAAAGTAGAGAATTGTGGCATCCTATCCTTAGCTGATCGTGGTGCTACGCTCTTTAAATCGATAAACATATGTGCTGAAGAAACTTGGCAAACATACTCACTAGAATGGCGTGTCCCTGATGAAACAACTAAAAAGGATCTGACATTTGTCATCAATCAATTTCGAAAACCTTTAGACATTGGTGAGTTACAACTGGCAATAAAACCAGCAGGTGAGCTAGCTTGGCAAACCATTGATACGCTAGCCCCTAACGGTATTTCAGTACGTCTCAACTGGCAAGATGCTTGGCTTGAAGAGCTTCTACTTGAAGAACGCTTTATTCCAACTGAGCAATGGCAAGAATTTAGCTTAGAGTTACAAGCCAATAGCCTAAAAGATGCTGGTCAGCTAACTGGCGTTATATCAGGTGAACGTGGTCTTAGTATTGCAGTTAAAGACCTTAATATAAATAGCAACGAAACTATAAAAGCTATAGCTGGGCAAAATCTTCGCCGCTTAAAACTATGGTTTCACCATCCTAACCTCATGGGTCATGCAACTGTAGCTATTGCCCTAAGTGGTTTAGCCTTTAGCCAAGCAACAATAAGTACAATTCTTATAATCGTTTTTAGTGTATTTCTAATCATCTTGAGTGGTTCACGTGCCGCTATGCTCACACTAGCTATTGGCATTATCCTCGTACTTTTCTTTAAACTAAGTAAAAACACCCTTAGGACAAAACGTATTACCCTAATAGCTAGCCTTATAGCTATTCCAATTGTATTTTTCGTACTTATCATGCAATTCGATGCATTTAGTCGCCTAGCGTTTGGGGTGGGACGCATGGATATATGGTCAGTAGCTTGGCAAGCTATACAACAAAAGCAACTTTTTGGTATTGGTTTTGGTAACTTTTCTGAGTTTTTTGCAACTCTAAGACCTAACCGTGCTGTTGTTAATCACGCACACAACCTTGTGTTTGTTTATCTTAGTAGCTACGGAATCTTCGGTGGTTTAGCTATTACATGGCTCCTCGGTGCTTGGTTATTCTTTATTATTAGAGGTAGAACATTCACAACAACAAGTATTTTACTGATACCTCTAGCCTGTCTAATCTTTGCAAATATCTTTGACTTTAGCTTCTTCAATGCTGCTGTCATTACAGCCTTAATTGCTATCTTACCTTTCCATCACAGCAATCCTCAAACGCAAGTTAGGTAGTTTAAGTACGTGTGCAAAATTAAGTGATATTTTCTGATTAGATACTAAACCCCTACAGAATTGAATATTAGCTACGATTACACCTTCAAAATAGTTAAACATAATTTTGCCTTGGTACTTATGCAAATTTAAGTTACATCAAGTAAGTTTCTAGCAAACCTGTACAGGACATCATCTCTCAAGTATTTTAAATGCCAAAATAGTTAGACTTATTTGTAACTTGATACCAAAAAACTTCAAAATCATATTGTACTGACTCAGAAAAAATCATTGGCTAATTATTTATCTAAAAAAGTAGTCGTGTGCTCAACCATTTTTCGCAATATGCTTAAATTTTTAAGGTTTTTGACAGCTTTAAAGGTGTGAACTAAGTAAAAATAGTATTATGTGATTTGAAATGCAAATATCCAGAAGTAATATGTTAAATTAGTAGAAATTGAAAACTTTAGATCGCTATTACAACAAATACAATACTGCTCAGCCTAGCAATATAGAATCGTGTCACATAAATTAATTATAGAATAAATATTAGATAAGTACTTTGTAACATAAATAAACTGATATGTTCCTAATAAGCTTAAACGTCATATGCTTGGCATTCAGAATCCACAAAGTAAATTGGAGATTGTTAAAGAACTTATGTTACACGGTAATAAGACTGCAAGAAATTATGAATTCTATTTCATCAATCTTTCTTACAAAGATTAAAAAGGACTCTGCACTATGACACCACCGCTAAGACAGGGCTTGACATTCCTGATGGGTTTTGGCTTTGCACTTTGGCCAACTTACAGCCCTTTAATTGGTTTGGTGGTATTTTTTCGTGCTAGCTCGAGCCTATCCCGTTGGGACTTAGTCGCACTTCTAAGTACCTTGAGTCTAAGCTTGCCACTCTTTTTACAACAAAACTGGCTTGTTGGCTTAGAAGCTTTAGGCGTACCTTTGCTAGCTTGGTTAATTTATAGAACTGCAGCGGATATTCACACTCGTAAACAAATTCGTTCGCTTTTTAGTACAAAAACTATTGCTTTTGGATTTTTAACAGGCTTAGCGATTGCTGTATTGGTCGGTTGGTTTCAGATTGATAGTTTTAATCCTGCAGCAAAAACCATTACGGAAGCTATTAGTTGGGGCTCGAGCTCAGCACTTTACGGACACAGTATATTTGCACTTGGCGCCCTTATAGCAATTCTCATGCCAAGTCCTACTTTGCGCTTTTTAAGCTTAGGCATTTCTGCACTTGGCATTCTGGCTTCTGTCAGCCGTGAGGCGGCAATTGCATGGCTTATCGTAACAGTTGTACTTCTATTTATTGACCTAGGTCGCAAACGCTGGCAATTGTATCTAGAAATTTTATTACTTATCCTCATGATTGCTCTAACCTCTGGTTTAGGTACATTCATGGGCTGGGGACGCTCAGGTCTACTCTTAGACGTGGCTCCTGGCATTACAAATACAAGCAATCTTATTCAAGGTTCTGAAATTGCGAAAGGCGACTGGTGGGATTCTCACGGTGTGCGAATGCAAGCGAGTGAAGCCGTTATTGCTGGACAAGAGCTGACTGTTTATGAATTAACAAAAGAAGAACCAGAATACTGGAATAGACTTCAACAAATTGTTTCACTAGAAAAAGACCAGAGCTATACCCTAAGTACTTGGATAAAAAGCAGCCCTACAAATCAATCCACAACTGATGGGCTAAATAACCAAATTCTGGTAGATAGGCCACAACCAGGCATCCAAGGTTGGATGCAATACCAAAGCCCCGCAGGCAAAACAGAAGGCATTATAGCCTTTGGTACGCTTATTGAAGATCAATGGGATGCACGTGTTGTTGGCGAAGGCACACTATTAGGGCATGGCATTATCGAAGAAGACTCCACAACGGAATGGAAACGTGTGTATCTTAGTTTCAGCTACGAAGGTAAACCCCTTTTGCTTGATTGGCGTGTTGGTTTAGTTCCAGACAATCGTGAAATCGCAGGTACAAAAGCAAGCTTTGCAGGTTTTCAGTTTGAAAAAGGAGACCAATATAGTCAGTACACCCCTGGTCCAGCCAATAAAGGTTTAAGTCTTGCTGTTGGACGTGTTCCTTATTGGGAAGCGGCCATACAAGGCATTCGTGAAAAGCCTTTTTTAGGTTGGGGTAAAGGAGCCTTTCCAGCTTACTTTCAGCAACTTAGTCAACAAGATAGTAAAATCCTCACAATTCCATCGCATACACATAACCTCTTCTTTGAAATCTTATTTCAACGTGGCTTGCTTGGCTTTCTAGGTTTGCTGCTTTTTATAACTTTCCTAGCCTATAAAGCGATCATTAAACGGGACGCTGCCTTCTTACTTATTTTTGTAGCAATTCTTCTTACCAATATCTTTGACTACAGCTTTTTCTATCCAGCCTTGCTTTTTCCACTCGCAGCAATCGCAGGCTGGCGTTCAACAAGTTTTCAGTTAGAAACAGTCGACATTGAAAATCTCAATCAATTTGGTGTTAGAACTGTCTTAGCACTTTCGGACTGGCTGCTTGCGATGCTTTGCCTAAGTGCAGCAACTTTATTATTTAACCAGTTCACGACGACACAATTTACATGGGGAGAACATTTTTGGACTGTGCGCCTCGGTTTACTTCTATTTCCACTACTCATTTGGCGTGAAGGCCTATATCCAGGTTATGGTCTTAGAATTCCTGAAGAACTCAAAAAACATGTTAGAGGGAGTGTCTATGCAGGTTTGCTACTTATAAGTTTGTCAGTCTTTGCATCTAGTGCCTTTAATAGCCCACATTTTCTGATCTTAATTACATTTATGTTACTTATTCCCTTGGCACCCTTTGTACGTGTCTTTACAAAACAGCTTTTGCGCCGTGCTCACGTATGGGGCTGTGGTGTAATTGTTGTTGGTACAGGTCAAACTGCAAAGAGGATTGTTAAGGCAATGCGAAAGAATCAACTGAGCGGACTGAAGCCTGTAGCTTACTTTGAAGATGCTGAACTATCAACCCAGACTAGGTCGACACAAACACCAGAAACCGAACTTATCGGGGATACGCTAGATAACTTGCCTGTCCTGAATACTTTTAGTGATGTTGAAAGCTACGCTGCATATCATGGTGTCAATCACGCAGTGGTTGTTAGCAGTGGTCTAGGGCATAATGTTGAAGCAAATAAACAGTTCTTGACCAATGGTCCTAAAATATTCCAAAAAATTCAATTTGTGCCTGAGCTGGCAGGTTTTCCTACTGAAAGCGTGCGGGCAGGCGATTTAGGGACTTTTTTAGCGCTCGAGCTCACCAATAACCTCCGCATAAAATCAAATCAACGCATCAAACGATTTATGGATTTAGCTATCGGAAGCTGTTGTACACTCTTACTTTCACCTTTACTTTTAGCAATATACATTTGGGTCAAACTTGATTCAAAAGGTTCAGCGTTTCACTGGAGTGCACGTCTAGGTCAAAATGGTAAAGACTTCCGTTGCCTTAAATTCCGCACAATGGTTGTCAATGCAGAAGAAATTCTACAAGAGGTTCTTGCAAACGATCCTGCTCTCAAGGCTGAATATGATGAGTTCCACAAATTAGAAAATGACCCACGTTTAACACGTGCTGGTAAGTTCTTACGTAAATACAGCCTTGATGAACTTTCGCAACTCTTTAATGTTCTAATCGGTGAAATGAGCTTAGTTGGCCCAAGACCTTACCTAAAACGCGAACTCTCAGATATGGGTGAAGGTGCCGAAATCATTGCAGAAGCTAAACCAGGTATGACAGGTTATTGGCAGGTTTCAGCACGTAATGAAGTAAGCTTTGTTGAACGAGTCCAAATGGAAAGTTACTATGTTCGCAATTGGTCTATATGGTGGGATTTAGTTTTGCTTGTGCAAACTACCACCGTATTTACCTCAAAACGAAAGGGAAAGTAATATGGCAGATTTTGTTGCAGTTATTCTAGCAGGTGGTACAGGACAGCGTTTTTGGCCTTTATCTACACCTGAAAAACCGAAACAGTTTCTTGATTTAGAGCAATGTGGGCGAAGCTTGCTACAAGCAACCTTTGATCGCTTACTACCATTAGTCGGTTCAGAAAAAGATATTTTAGTTATTACAGGAACCCGATATAAGGATTTAGTTGCTGAGCAACTACCAGAAATCCCAATAGAAAATATTGTACTTGAACCAGTTGGACGAGATACAGCCCCTGCTATCGCCTATGCAGCCTTAGAGATTGAAAAACGTTATGGCTCTGTCATGATGGGATTGTTTACGTCTGACCATAAAGTTATCAATGATCATATTTTTCAAGAAAGCATCATTACGGCATATAACCTAACAAAACGTTACAAGGGATTAACCACTGTAGGCATAACTCCTGACTATCCAGCAACTGGCTTTGGTTACATCCAACTTGGTGAATCTGTTGAACACGGGTTTAAGGTCAAGGGCTTTGTTGAAAAACCAAACGAGCAAACCGCTGCGAGTTACCTTGAATCCGGTGATTATGCTTGGAATAATGGGATTTTCCTCTGGTACACTGATACGATTTTATGGGAATTAAGCAAATATGTGCCAGATCTCATGACTAGACTTACTGATGCATTTAATGCAAATAAATTAGAAGATGTGTTTCCAAGCTTGCCAAAAATTAGTATCGACTATGCTGTGTTAGAAAGAACAGAACGCGCATATGTTGTTCCTGCAGATTATGGTTGGGATGACCTTGGGGATTGGGTTGCACTTGAGCGGCTAATAGGTAATAAGACAGACATAAATACAGTCGTTGGTAAACATATTGCGATGGAAGCTTCTGGCAACATAATATACACAACAAATGAAGATGATGTTGTTGTCACACTTGGTGTCGAAAATCTTGTAGTTGTAAAACGAGGTAACACGGTATTACTCATGCCCAAAGACCGTGTTCAAGATCTGAAAAAGTTATTGAATGACGACCGCTTAACTGATATAGTAATCGACTGATGGATTATTTAAAATTTGGAACTGATGGCTGGCGCGATATTATCGCTGACGGCTTTACACTAAAAAATATCTCAAGAGCTACCCAAGCCTACGCAGATTACTTATTAAAAGAAAATACAACTACTCAGCAAGCTAGTGTGGTTGTTGGTTATGACACACGCTTTAACGGCAGAATCTTCGCACAACGTGTTGCTGAAGTGCTAATTAGCAATAACATAGCCGTTTACTTATCAAACGAGTA
>CALHRJ010000412.1 GCA_938038395.1 uncultured Deinococcales bacterium
GTCTATAGCGTCAAAAGAACCAAAAGATAAGCACTTCCTGACATATGAATATATGGAACATTATGACATTAGTGGTTCATTTTGGTATTAGTACTCCGTAACACAAATAAACGGATAGTTTCCTAATAGCTTAAACGTCAGATGCTTCGCATTCAGAGTCTATAAAGTACGAAAAAGTACAAAGTAAATTGGAGAATGTTAAAGACCTTATGTTACACGGTATTAGTTTATTCGCCGTTCTTTTGATGCTCAATCCATTTGATAACATCGCTATGAAAACGTGTTTCCCAAGCTTCAATTGGGGTTTCCGTCAAATGTTCTAAGGCTGCATCGCCAGATAAGTCAAAGTCAATAGAGAGCATGCGAGACATATCGCTTTGCCATTTTGGGAACCGTTGGGAAAAAGACTGAGCATGTAGTAAACATTGTGCATCTGCTAAGGTTCTTTCGTCTTCACTTAAACGGTCAATTAGGTTTAATTTATCAATATCAAACAAAGAGCGATTACTGAATAGACTAATACGTTTATAAAAGGCAGCTTGCCACGCATTTCGGTCATACCATATGTATTTTAGAGGCATGAGTACAGTTTGTAGTAGCCATGGAGATATTCGGGGAGTAGTTCGGGTGCGCTCTGTTTCAGAACTGCCGCCAGTGTAGTTGGCATCGCTCGAGCCTCGGTACCATAGTATCTTGCCCAGTTGGTAGCTCATCTCTCCAGCAAGGCGTACAGAGCGAGTCTCATCCCCTTTTAAGGAGTAGCGAATTACACCAGTTGCTGGATTTGTACCACTTCCACGTCCTGCTTCAACCACTTCTAAGTGAACAGTACCTTCTAAGGGTGCATCAATATAAGACTCAACCACAGGAATCACATGTACAAGGACATCATGCAAAAGACCCGCTTCAGTTTCATATTCATTAGGATAACGGGTGATGATTGACTCAGTTCGTTTTTCACCCATTTGGTCAATTTTAAGAGGGTCAAGGCTTTTCATAGAATTGGTTTGATGACTTCCTTAGTAATCTATCCTAGCTTAAAAAGTAAGGATAATAAACAATACGTGACACATTAATTAGAAAAATAGCCATCTGTCTTTAGAACCTTTAAGTTAGCTTAATAGCTAAGATTATTTATTAACGGTCTTATACCAAAATGAATCAAGAATGTCATAATGCTGAGTAGAATCAGAAATTAGAAAGTGCTTATCTTTTGGTTCTTCTGACGAAGTATTCGATAGTAGGATTATGACAGTTATCTTTCCGTTTAGTATTAGGTAATAGTACCTAATACAAAGTCTATTCGTCTAGCGCTTAAAGTGTGGCTTGTATTGAGTAGCTTGTTTTGAGCATATTGAGGATACAAATGTAAAAGCATCAGCCCTTTTATAAAAGAAAAGCTGATGCTTTTGTGATTAGAATTCCTAATCTATGTACATTAAGTAATCTATAAAGGTTAAACTTCTAGAGTAACACGTGCATCATCATCAAAAAGGTGAACAGCGTCTGTGAGGCGCATAACACGTGATTCATAACCCATTGAGATTGTGTGAGTACGAGCGCCACCTTTAAAGAAACGCACACCTTTGAGTATGTCACCGTTGGTAATGCCAGAAGCACTAAATACAATGCTACTTCCAGGGGCTAAGTCGTTAGTTTTATACACTTTTTCAGTTGACGCACCCATGGCATTTAGGCGCTCGAGCTCAGCATCGTTGCGAGGCTTAAAGCGACCTTGGATTTCGCCACCCAAGCACTTCATAGCAGCAGCAGCAAGCACACCTTCAGGTGCGCCACCTGTGCCCATAACTGCATGAACGTTGGTACCACGTACCGCAGCAGAAAGCGCAGCGATTACGTCACCATCACCAATAAGTTTTACTCTTGCACCTGTAGCACGAACATCTTTAATAAGGTCTACATGACGATCTCTATCTAAAATAACCACAGTGAGGTCTTCAACGTTTCGGTCCAAACTTTGAGCAATGCTGCTGATATTTGCAGCAACAGGCCAAGTGATGTCTACTTTGCCAGCAGCTGGAGGACCCACGATAAGTTTTTCCATATAGGTATCAGGAGCTTTGAAGAGTCCATCTTTTTCAGCTAGCGCAATCACAGCAACTGCATTATTGACCATACGAGCAGCAATGCCAGTGCCCTCAACAGGGTCAACCGCAATATCTACAGGCCATGAATTAGCACCAGCAAGACCGACTTTTTCACCAATAAAAAGCATCGGTGCTTCATCGCGCTCACCTTCACCAATGACTATTTCACCGTCGATGTCTAGCTCATTTAGGACTGAGCGCATGGCATCTACGCCAGCTTGGTCAACTAAGTCTGAGTCGCCTTTACCAGACACACGACTTGCTGCAATTGCTGCTTGTTCTGTAACACGCACTGTATCTAGAACCAGTGCTCTTTCCATATCCATCATAGTTTTTGACCTCATATTTAAAGCGAATTTAAGTCTTATATTTGTTTAACTGTTCATTTGATTTTACATGTGTCTTATAACACAATGTGCAATTGTGTACTAGTTTAATGACACATGATTATTGCAGTGTTAGTGATACTTGCCTGTAAACGCGAATGGCGAATGTTTAAGACAATCTATACTTCTAGCGAAAGCATATTCGACATACACTCGTTTATGGAAGCATTGGTTCAACGCATAAAAGACGAAGGTCAGAATCTTGGTAATGGCATATTGAAGGTT
Organism: uncultured Deinococcales bacterium; assembly: GCA_938038395.1. Lineage (GTDB taxonomy): Bacteria > Deinococcota > Deinococci > Deinococcales > Trueperaceae > CALGZD01. The sequence goes on from CALHRJ010000412.1 coordinate 2,720, forward strand.
GATGGCTTTATTAACCATCAGCTCGAGCCCAAACTCACAGTTGCTATGGGGCA
>CALHRJ010000413.1 GCA_938038395.1 uncultured Deinococcales bacterium
AATCCAGCACTCTTTTTGGTACCTATATTGAAATTACATCAACTTAAAGCATTTATAACCACACTAGATTCTGGTAGCTTTTCAGAAGCTGGACTTCGCTTAGGTATAGCGCAGGCATCTGTCAGTCATGCTATTTCTGATCTAGAAAAGGAATTAGGTGTGAAACTCTTAGATAGAGGGCGCTTTGGTGCAAGACCAACTTCTATAGGTCTAGATATAGCAAGTCATGCACGAGGTGTTCTCAAATTCACAGAAGCAATTGAACAAGAAGCACACCTATCAACAGGTAATGTTCATGGCGTTTTGCGCTTAACCTCTTTTAGGAGTGCTGCAGGGAAGATAGTTCCCAAGCTTATAGCTGCACTTCGCAAAGAATATCCTAGCTTAAATATCAAAATAATTGAGATTGAAGATAGTCATAGTCCGGGCAATACCAGACGTAGAATGGTGCGTGAACACCAAGTTGATTTGGCTTTTGTCAGCAATGCACCGAGCAATGAAAAACACTTATTGATCTGGAAGCTCATGCATGATGTGGTAAAAGTTATTGTTCCAAAAAATGATCCTCGAACAACAATTACTTGGGTAGAGATTGGACAAGAGCCACTAATATTACCTATAGGCGATGATGTTTACGACACCTATACTAGGTGGCACTTAAAGAACCTTATAGGTGAAGATGTAGAGGCAGCTTTTGAAGTTAAAGAAGACACGACGCTTATCAACATGGTTTCTGAAGGTTTAGGCATTGGCTTATTACCTGAGCTTGCGATAGAGGAACTACCGAGTACTGTTAAAGTTATTAGTCCAGATATTGATTTAGAACGACCAATCTATGTAGCTATATTGCCTAGTAGTTTAAAGGTGCCAGCAGTCCGTGTATTTTTAAAAGCTCTTAAGCAACGTTATCCTGATAGTGAATTGCCAAAGTTGATGTAAGCCATATCTCTACGCTTGTTATAATTATTGCCATACAGATTTCTAAAAGTTAAAAGAGAATACTATAGGCTCTCCACCAAGCTTAGGCAACTCAAATGGAACAGTATTTGAAAGAATACGGTTTTGATATTTGCCTTGTAGTTCCCATTCACCTTTGACATCTAGACTTAATGGTGAATTAGCAAAAATGTTGAACTGGTAACCTACAGGATACTTTGAATCTTCTGGACTTTTAATAACTTCAACCGTAATCATATCAAGGTTTGCAGGAATTACTTGTGTGTAAACAAGATAGTCGCCTGCTAAGCCAGGTAAGCTTTGTGCTTCTCTTGTCACAGATTGTTCAACGTTATTGGCTTGAGCATTTAGTAATTCTGGTAAAGCCATATACACTATTGCGCCAGCACCTAGAAGAACTAATGAAGCTGCACCAATTCGCCAAGCTTTTCGTATAGGGTTTTCAGCAAGTGCTTGATTGAATTCAATCTGACGTTCAGAAGTAATCGTAAAATTAGTGCTTTCTGGATCGGTTAAGAAGCTTATATCTGGATTTTCATCTACTACAGTTTTAAATTCTTCTGTTATGGTTGCTGCAGATTTTTTCTTTCCTTTGAAAAAACCCTTTCTTTCCTTTTTCTTGCTTTTAGTTGACGCTTGCTTAACTTCCGTGATTTCGTCAGCTACATCGTCATCGGAAGGAGGCATTTCAAAAAAAGTTAACTTAGGTTCGACTATCGTTGAGTCTTGACTAGCACTTGGCGCTTTACCAATAGCATCGTAATTATCTTCACCAAAAACTTCTTGATCTACTTTACGGCTACCACGACCTACTACTGTTTTCTTTAACGGTTCTTCAAACTTTGTTTGTCTGATTTCTAATTCAGCTTGAGTTTTGGCATTTTTAGCCGCAATTTTTTCTGCAATACTTAGATGTTTGGCCTCAAATACAGTAAGCTTTGTTTCATCAATCACTGTTGGTGTTGTGAGTGAGTGATCTACTTCATCACCACTATTGTTACTAAGTCCTTGAGATTCTGGTTGAACAGAAGCCTGCATTTGAGCTATTTTGCCAAAAGCAGTTTTGAAAACATCTATTTCTTCTGCTTCTGCAGCAGCTGCAGCTCGACGCTCAGCTCGACGCGCTTTCCTAGCAGCTTTAGCATCAACAGTGTTATCAGATTCAGCAGGTTCAATAGACTTGATTTCAGGAACTTGAATGCTCTCAGATGTATTTACTTCACTTCCAAAGTCTGTTAACTCAATAACTTGTAAATCATCTTCATCATCGATTTCAATTGCATTAGATACACCTGTTTGAATTGAGTCTATGCTTTGATCATAGTGAGTATGGGCAGCAAAAATACCTGTTTCATTGGCAACTTGTGTAGTTAAAGAATTGTTAGGCTCGAGCTGCACTGTTTCATTTGTAAAAACTGTCTCTTTGCCTAGGAAAATTGGAAACAAGGTTTCTTGAGGGGAGCCATTAGAAGTATCAACATCTAAGCCCTCTTTATTAGCAAGAATACTATTGTGTTCATTATAGAGTACATCACCAAGAAAATCATCCAAATCATCTTGTAGATCGATAGCAGCCTCAGTATCTGAATCACTGCTACCCAATTCACCTATATGAGTTGAGGTTTTATCAGAAGACACTTTAGAAGGTTCTGTTTCCTCTTCATCTATCAGAGCTAAAATTTCTTGTGTTGCCTTCAGTTCATCAATATTTTGTTTGTTAGTAGCTTGTGCTGTATAAGCATGAGCAGCGTCATCCATATCATCGACAAAAGATGCATAGGATTGTTCATCGTCATGTTCTGGTGTGCTGACTAGTGGAGCTTCTTCTTCTTTTGCAAGAGATCTTAGGGTATCTTCTGATTGCTTTACAGCTATTTGATCATCGACCTCTTTTGCAACGATACTTGAAAAATCATTTACTTCAGAAGCAATTTCATTTTCAGAAAAGTCTGTATCTAAAAGGCTAATACCTTCTTCACTTGAAGTTTGTACCAATAAATCGCTTTGGGTCTCAGTTGTGGCAATTCCCAACTCACTAAAGTCGATAGTTTCTTTTGATGGTGGTAAGTTATCAAATATTTCTTCTGCTTCTATTAAGCAACTTGTAGATTTTAAGATATCTTCTGAGGATTTACTACTAAACTCAGTCTTAACTTCATGTGCTTCATTCGCAATCTCTATAGGCATTTCAGAAGTCAGTGATTCTTTAGATTCAATGGTCTCGGCTTCTTCATCCGCGAGTTCAACCAAGTCATCTAGTTCGCTATTTAGTTCAAGTTCGCTATCTAGTTCAAGTTCGCTATCTAGTTCATTGTCAAGTTCGCTATCTAGCTCAAGCGGAACATGTGTGGAGAAGTCATCATCAGCTACTATTTCAGATGGGAACTCAGTCGCTAGCTCTCCTTCGGCTGGCATAGATAAAGCAGCAAAGGCGCGCTCGAGCTGTGTTGAGTTTGGTAGATCAGCTGTATTGAATTCCTCTTCATCTTCGAGAGAAGTTTGAGTTACTGAATCTGCTTCTAAATTGATAGTTGGCTGAGACTCATCAATTACTGCTCTCAAAGCATCTAAATGAACTTTTTCCTCATCTTTATCTGGATCACTGGTTAAAGATTTACTTTCACCAAAAGCCCCAAAATCTAGTTCATCGACTGAAAAGGATGTTGGTGCGGATGAATCTGAAACTTGTGAATCTGAAGCTTGTATATTTAAAACCGGTGCATCTAAGTGTTCTTCTGATACCTTTACATCTGGTATTGGTGAGTCGTCCACTTGTAAATCTACGGTTTCTAAGCTTGCGTCAGTCTTATCCTCGAAAGCAACTTCTTCGTTTACAGAAGCTTCTACCCTTTGATCAGCTTCTGTACCAGAAGGCGTTCTTTTAGTATTAAAGGCTGTTTCATCAAAAACTGTGGCGTCGAAAACTGTTTCATCAAAACCATCTGTACTGACAATGTTGTGACTCTCTTTTTTGTTTTTGCTCTGAGAATCTTTAGAGCTTGTATCTGCTTCTGCTAAATCAGATGTTTTACTAAAGCCGTCACCGCTAAAATCTAAGTCATCTACAGTGAATCCAGCAGTAGTCTTTTTTTCAACAATGTCAGGGAAAAAGCTTTGGATAGCTTCAGCTTCTAAATCTGCTGCCTCAATCTCAGGAGTCAGTTGACTAGTATCAGATGCGGAAATATCTTTTTCTGTATCAGTTTGACTAATATTTTTTTCAACATCTTCGCTAACATCAAATCCTGTATCTAAATCGTCCAAAGCTTGCTTTGAATTTATTGGAATAATATCAACTTGAGTTGTCTTAACATCATGGAAGGTTGCTTTATGCTCAATTGCATCTAGACCTGTGATTTCTGCGTCTACAAAATCTACGGTGCGTTCTTGTGTTGCAAAGTTATCAGCTAGAAGCACCTCTGTATTTGATAGTTCAGGATTTGATAGTTCAGAATCTGGCAGTTCAGAATCTGGCAGTTCAGAATCTGGTACTTCTAGGTCTGATAGTTCTACAGTCTCAATATCAGACACTTCTAAATCTGGATTCTCCACATCAGATATCTGGGCAGTAGTCATATCAGTTTTTTCTACTTCAGCATCAGGAGTTTCAACTCGGGTTGCTAAATCAGAAAAGTCATCAGCAATTAAGAATGGATCATCTTCTGCTGCAACCGTGTCTGCATCTGCAATGATTGCCAGACTTTGGTCAATAGTATCAAGTTCTGTTGTTGGCGTGCTTTTAGTATGCTGTGTTTTATGTACAGTTCTTTCCAAAGAACCCATTAAAGCGTTTTCATTGCTAATGCTTTGGTTCGTTAGGCTAGCGTTTGTGACTCGAGCTGAAGAACTGACGTTAGGCAAGCTGTTGATTTTTTCAGTACTAACAGCACCACTAACATCTGAACGACTATTACGCAGCTCAGAAACATCTTGTAAATTACTGCTTGCTAAATCTGCACTAGAAAGCTTTACAGAATCATCGGAGCCTTCAACTGCAACACTTGCCTCAACCACAGTTTTGTCGGCAGATTGTGTAATGTCTTCTAAGCTTTGCTCTTTATGTTCTTCTATTGATTGAAGATTTGCTCCAGTATCTGGATTATCTAATGGCTCAATAAAGCGCTCTTGTGTATTTGTTAAAATTCCAGTTTGCCCTTTAGCAAAAAGGTTATCCAGTAAGTCTGGTTGTGCATCTGCAATGGTTTGTTTTAGGTTAATCAGTGTTGGATGCTTTGGACTCTGCGATACTCCTAAGAAGTAGCTTTGTATAGCGTCAACAATATCTTCTGGCAGTGGGCGAACTTTTGGGTCTTTTGCTAAACAGCGTTGAAGTAGCTCAGCAAGCGTTTTTGGAAATACCTTTGGTATAAAAGCACCAATGGTTTTTGCCCATGAATAAACATCACCCGAAACGCTTTGTTTCTTTTCTGGTGCACTATAGCGACTAGGAAGTAACTCCCAACGTACACCATAGCCTTCAATGAGGTACCTTGACCCATCATAGAAAAGCCTTTCTGGACGAATATCTCCGTGAACAACGCCAGCGTCACTTGCATCTTCTAGAGCCTGTGAGGTGTCTAGTAAAAACTGCTCGAGCTGTGAATCATCCAGCCGCTTAATTACACGTTCCTTTTTCGCAGGAAAGACAGTGACAACATGTGTCATGCCTGAGGTGTAATGCATATTTAATATGTTCGGAATGTTGTCAGATAAAATCTGAACTGCATTGTTAATCGGTTCAGCCAGATACTGGTAATAAAGTACAGGCTCATTCGATAATGTATCCAATGCCTGATAGGTAGAAACCGCACCTTGTGTGTCTATTAATTCTTGTATTTTGTAGCGTGACGCTTGCACAATAATAATGCCCCGTAGCCCTAAAGTAATTCCATCATTACGGATTTAGTTTTAGCCATGATGAAAATTGCCTTAACTAGCCCGACGAACATCTTATCGAAAAGTGCAAACAGTGCCTTGTGAAAAACCTCCAAAAGCTGTTACTGTGCTTGCTATACGCATCTGTAATAGGATTAGGAGTTACTCAAAAAGGTAATTTTCACAGCTTAATGATAATGGCTTAATTAAAGGCTTTTTTGAGATAGAAACGACATAGAACCTAGTAAGTATGTACAGATAGCATCAGGAGTAACCATAAATGGCAACAGAACAAGACATCATCCAAGTTTTAAAACAAATAAATGAACCCGAAATGCAACAAGATATCGTTAATCTTGGCATGATTAACAAAATAGATAATCTTGGTGGTAGCGTTGTTATAACCGTTGATCTCATGACACCAAACTCCCCTGCCAAAGCTGAACTTGAGGCAGGCATAAAAGATGCAGTAGGACAACTAGATAGTGTTGGTAGTGTTGATGTCAACTTCGTATGCAATGTACGTGCTGCACAAAAAGATGCCCTGCCAGATGTTAAGAACGTTATTGCAGTTGCAGCAGGTAAAGGTGGCGTGGGTAAATCAACGATTTCTGCGAACCTTGCAGCAAGCCTTGCGCTAGAAGGTGCAAGCGTGGGTTTGTTAGATGCTGATATTTACGGCCCAAGCCAAGCCAAGATGTATAAAGTCGAAGGTAAACGCTTAATGGCAGATGAAGAAAAGAACATCTTGCCACTTAAAAGCTATGGTGTAAAAGTTATATCGATTGCCAATTTGGTTGAAGACGGTCAAGCACTTGTATGGCGTGGACCGATTTTGCACGGAACGCTGAAACAGATGTTGGAGCAATCGCTGTGGGGTGAACTGGATTACCTAATAGTGGACCTTCCACCAGGAACAGGTGATGTACAACTTTCACTGTCTCAACTGGTACCTGTTACAGGTTCGGTACTTGTAACTACCCCTCAAGACATGGCACTGGCTGATGTCAGCAGAGCACACAGCATGTTGCGCAAGTCGCACATACCAGTTTTGGGCTTAATTGAGAACATGGCTTATTACCAATTACCAGATGGCAGTCGTGACTACATCTTTGGTGAGGGTGGCGCAGTTGATTTTGCTGAAAAAGAAAATATTTCGATTCTTGGCAACATACCGATTGCTAGACGTATACGTGAAACAGGCGATGAAGGTCAACCGTTGGTTATTTCTAATCCTGAGCATCCAGAGTCCTTAGAATTGCGTAAAGCTGCTAGGCTACTTGCAGGGCAGGTTGCGTTGCAGCATTTGAACACGCTACCTATGCTCTAAGTTTTAAAGAAAACTAAAGTTATTCATTCTTTAAAAGAAACCCCTTCTCCGTAATTTTACGGAGAAGGGGTTTTAGTTTTCTTTGTCCTAAATTTGGACATAGGATTTGCTTTTCACTCTAAGCTACAGACAGTTGTAAAAAATTGGAACATCATAAAGACCTAAATATTGCCTTTGAAATGAAGGGAAAGAAACTCGATATGTCGATGTCTGGAAAAACAATAATTTATGGTGGTAGTGGTGGTATAGGTTCAGCCACAGCACGCTTACTTCATGCCAAAGGTCAAGCGCTGCATCTTGTTGGGCGCAATACTGATGCATTAAGCTCACTTGCGAACGAACTCGGTACAACCTACACAGTTGGTGATGTAACAGATAGTCGTTTATTTAGCCAAGTTAGTGACGATCTCCAAGCAACTGAATCAGTATGTGATGGGCTTATTTATGCAGTCGGTAGTATAAATCTTGGGAGCTTAACCCGTTTAAAAGAAACAGACTTTCTGAATGATTTTCAAGTCAATGCTATGGGTGCAGCACTTGCTGTTCAGGCTGCACTACCGTTATTGAAAAAGAGTAGTCAAAAACCTTCAGTATTACTGTTTTCTAGTGTGGCTGCAGTGCAAGGCTTTAGCTTTCATGCATCGGTAGGAATGGCAAAAGGTGCAGTTAATGGTTTAACGCTAGCACTTGCTGCAGAGCTTGCTCCAAAGATTCGGGTGAATGCTATTGCGCCATCACTCACGCGCACACCTTTAGCAAGTAATATATTAGCGAATGAACAAATGGTAGAAAGCTTAGCAAAGTTGCACCCTTTACCAAGACTAGGTGAAGCGGAAGAGATGGCAAAGCTTGCTAGCTTTTTAGTTTCTGAAGATGCTGATTGGATTACAGGACAGGTTATTAGTGTAGATGGTGGACGTTCTACATTGAGGAATAAAGGGTAATTCAAAGTTAGAGAAGCTAACTAATCAGCTCTATAAATTTTAGGAAGGCTCGAGCCACCCTGTTGCGTTGGCTCGAGCCTCTAAAATTTATGTCTTTACTGAACTACTGTGGTGCTTCAACCGTCAAGGTACACAAAACAGTATTATTCGTTTCTAAATCTGGACCCCAAATAAACTCAGCCGTAGGACTCCAATAAACCTGATCATAGCCTTGCTTTGGGCTAACTGCTGCGGTTGAGTGAACTGTCGCATTTGCCCAATTACCATTCCCTTCAAGACCAGTATCAAAGCCTGCAAGCATCCAGCCCTCAGGTTCTTCTGTTGCTGTAAAGCCACAAACACCTTGCCCAGCTACAGGATTATTTTCTTGTTCACAAGATTTATCTGACGGGGCATCATGAATAACCGTACACATCCACTCACTATTGCTTTCTGCAATCACTGCGTTGGTTTCAGGATTCCAAAATTGAAAGATGATGCCACCATCACCCATTTGTTGCCTGTTTGAGCCAATGTACTCTAAGCCTGTATCGTTTTCTTTGAAGTCTTTCGCTATGAAGTTAAGAACAAGTGGATAGTCTGCAGTAAAACTAAAACTTTCTGAATTAAAAGAACGCTCTGTGGTTATAGACACAGAATCTTCTTTGATGAGTTCATCACCAAGGTAAAAGGCAAACCAGTTATCTGCCCAAACATCGGCATTGATAGTATGGCTACCTGCGGTTGTTTCTTCAAGTGATTCTTCAGTCGTTTCTTCTGTCATAGTGACAGTTTGTGCCTGAATACATCCTGTAATAAAAATAAGTACAAGAGATAACATAAGTATAGGTTTCATAGAGCCTCCTTAAGCTTTGAATGAAACAATACCTTAGACTTATTTGGATTTTGTTTGGATAATAGCTACTGATAGTATCCAGCTAATATATAAGTAATCTATATAAGTTGTTTGTCACGTTTAACCAACTGCAAACAAATCCCCCAAGGATCACGCAAAAATTGTAGTTCGGTTCCCGAAATCATAGAATTAACATCACCCTCTAAAGTCGCGCCTGCCGCTACAAGTCTTTCTCGTTCAGCGACAAGATCATTGGTAGTAAATGCAATATGCAGCGTAAGTGGATGAATCTTTCTATAGTCTGGAATGTCTCCATCTGTGTTGCTATAGATTTCAATCATGCTTCCAGCTTCATCTGCTAAAAAGTGTATGAATGGTGCAGCATCATTCGCCATAACTATTTTCATGCCAAGATTTTCGGAATACCACTTTGCTGCAGCAGGTGCATCGGGGACGTTAATTGCAATATGTTCAAGGTTCATAAAAGCCTCTTTCTAGTTCTTATTTGTAGACATGATACTTCAAATTTACTATTAGCGTCTCTATATAGGACTACACTGAGAATAGTCAGTCTTTTATGTATTATTTGATTGAAAGTGGGTGGGCAAAAAAATAGACGCTTTCCTTAAGCGCCGAATATTTTAGTAGTATACACCGATATACAATATTCGTCAAGTCTATGCAGTTTTGAACGCTGTTTATTGGGTAAAAGTAGGTTGTTAGGTGGGGAAAGTTACCTAAACTAGAGGATTTTTGAGTATTTACAAAAGCTTATTGAAATGCTTTAAGACATACATGATTTGAGGCTTCGCCTTTTGTTGGGTGATGCTGTGCCATCGTCTATGTAAGTTTCTTCATGGTGGACATAGCCACAAGACCAAGTTAAGGTAGAATCTATCCACATTAAACTATTCGCTACATGGAAGAGTGCCTATGAACACAGCTGACCTAAAACTTATTCAGGAAAAACACAAGCAACTAGACCAGCTCCTACCAAGTTTGAATGTCGATGCTTGGCTTGTGCCGTGTCGTGAGCAAAACGACCGAGCAGCAGCGTTGTTTGCTGGCTTTGATACCATTGGTGAGACAGTTTTGGTCTTTACAAAAGCGGGTAAAAAAATTGCAGTCGTGACCGACTATGACCAGCATGATGCAATTGCAGCAGGCGTCTATGACGAGGTAGTTCCCTGCTCGAGCGGATTTGCTGAGCCTTTACAAAAAGTCATTGCAGATAACAACTTGAACACGTTTGCTATGAACTTCTCTGAAGATGATGCTTTGATGGATGGACTGAGTTATGGCATGTTGCTTCGTTTGAAAAAGCTTTTGGGGATAGTGGATTTAGAGTCTCGACTTGTTTCATCGCAGCCTTGGCTCGAGCCCCTCCGCGCACAAAAAAGCCCCGAAGAAATTCGAAGGATTCGAGAAGCGATTAAAATCACAGAAACTATCTTTCAAGAA
>CALHRJ010000414.1 GCA_938038395.1 uncultured Deinococcales bacterium
TTGAAAGTTTTTTAAAAAGCAAAAAAACTTCTATTTGTGCTAACCCCATTTTCAACCTTGGATGGGACGCACCTTTAGATTAAGTAGTTTTAGGTTAGGATAAGAACTGTGTTATCAACAGACTTACTTAAGTGGTTTGAGCAAAATAAGCGTGACTTGCCTTGGAGAAAAGCAAGTAAAGCGAAAGCTTATCTTCGAGACCCTTACCGTGTTTGGGTTTCTGAAATTATGTTGCAACAAACACAAGTCAAGACAGTCATTCCCTATTTCAACCGTTGGCTGCAAGCTTTCCCTAACCTCAAAGCCTTTGCAAAAGCTGATTTAGATGAGGTTCTAAAACTCTGGGAAGGACTTGGCTACTACCGTCGGGCTCGTAACTTGCACAAAGCAGCACAACTAGTTGTAGAAGAACACAAGGCTAAAATGCCCACAAGTGCAGAAGAACTTGCTAAGCTTCCAGGGATTGGCAGCTATACCTCTGCTGCAATTGCCTCTCTCGCCTACGGTGAAGATGTTCTAGCAGTTGATGGAAATGTAAAACGTGTAGCCAGTAGACTATTCTGCATAGCAGGTGATATTAGCGAAAAAGAAGTCAAAGCTCGTCTAGTAATACACCTACCAAAAGGTCAAGCAGGTGCCTTCAATGAAGCACTGATGGAGCTTGGCGCAACTGTCTGCACACCAAAAAATGTAGCTTGTGAAACCTGTCCTCTACAGAAATACTGTCAGGCATTTCAAAAAAATGTAGTTGCAGATTTCCCTTCAGCAAAAATAAAAAAGAAAGTACCTCATAAAATGCGCTTTGGACTTGTTTATCTAAAAAAAGATAAAGTTTTTTTACAGCAACGTGATGACTCAGGTATGTTGGCAGGCTTATGGGGATTTCCATTACTAGAAGAAATAGAAAAAGAACCTAAAGGTTTAATACTTCCAGATGTTAAACATGCATACACACACTTCAAAATTACCGTCACACCAATCTTGACCAAAACTAAACCTAAAGGGAATGGTGAGTTAGTATCTCTAAATAACATTGAGACACTTGCACTATCTACCTTAGACCACAAAATCCTAGATGAATTAAAGAAAGCAATTGAACATGAGTGATATAGATATCAGTACTTCTAAGCCAGTCTCAACCTTCCGAGTACGTTACTCAGAAACAGACAAAATGGGCATAGCTCATCATAGTAGTTACGTTTTGTGGCTGGAAATGGGGCGTGTCGAGTGGCTCAGGTCAAAAGGCTTGAGCTATAGAGAACTCGATGACGGTGGCGTGTCTTTACCTGTTAGTAGTTTGAATGTGAACTACAAAGTACCAGCAGATTTCGATGACGAACTTGATTTGTATTGCGAATTGATTGAAGCGAAAAGCCGCAGGTTTACCTTCAGTTACAAACTTGTTCGTAAAGATGACAATGCTGTTTTGGTTACGGGGCAGACAGTACACATACCGATCAACCGAGAAGGGCAAGTTATACGTTGTCCGAGTGATTGGTTAGAAAAACTGCGGTAAATGAACAGCATCGCAGCAAGCTAACGATGTATCGATGGAAAATCTTTTGACTTAGAGTCACATTGATTCTAAATACCTAATTCGAAGCAAGCGTCGAGGAATTCATCATCCTGTAAGTTCATTATTAAAGCTATGCTATTTCATCTGAAAAAGTACGGGGTTCATTGACCTCTGATAGCGTGCTGAAAATATCTATTGTCGTGTCAGTCGAGCTAGATGATTTGTTAAGCTCGAGCTCAGCCAATTGTCTGATGTGATGAGGCGTTTGTGGATGCCGATAGACATATTCAAAACGTTGTTTTGCAGCTTCAGGTTCTGTTGTAACCTCTGCTCGCCCCAAATAATATAAAGACGTAAGCACTACTAATATATCTTGATTACGCTTAGCCTCAAATAAAGCATGCTCTGCTAAACTCTTTAATGCACGGTTGTTATATTGTCTATCATACAGGCTAGCCAATGTAAAGAAATATCTAAATGTATAGCGAAAATCATATCTATTGCGTTTGGAAGGGTGAGCAAAGAAGTCACTATTCGTTTGTTCAATCAAAACGCTAGCTTCTTCAAAACGCTTTTCAGATATCATAATAAGCGCTTTCGTAAAGTGTATGTCATAGATTAGAAGTTGGAAACCAGTAGATTCTGCGTCAGCTAGTGCTAGGCTAATATAATGTTCTGCCATATCAATTTGTCTAAGTGCCAGATATGCCTTGGCAAGATTTGAATAGCTAAGCACTCGTAAATCAAAATTATCATGCTTATCAATATTTTCTTGAAGACCCGCAATAGCATCATGATACTTGCCTAAATATAGCTGATTATACGATTGTAAAATACGTACTGATATTAACAAGCTTGCGATTCCTGCAGATTCTGTATCCTCTACTTTAAGTACTTTATCCAACACTTCCATTGATTGCTGAACGTCACCTTTTACAGTTTGGACATGTGCTATAAAATAGTTGAGTAAGCCTCCATTAAACAAAGCAGCAGCAGGGTCAAAGGTCTTTAAAATAGCAACAGTGTTATGACATTCTTCAGCATGTTTATCTAAGATATTCTGAGCCTCTTTAATATCTCCCATACTAGTACAGAAATGGACAAGAGAAACATATGTCAAACTGCAAACCAGCTTAAGATGCACATCTTCTAAATCGTAATTTTCTTCTTCAATTAGCTTAAGTAAATACTCAAGCTGATCTCTACCACGAACAAAATCATTCTTGAATAAATTATATAAACCTAATATCGAAACTAAATTAATGAGACGATTTGCATGGCCTTGCTTAACCAGGAGGCAAGCGACATCCCATAAATTATCAATATTGACTTTGTGAAGTATAAGTTTCTGCTCTTGAGCATAGCCTTCATTTAGGATTTTCGCTCTATGTGTGTAGTAATTAATATAGTTTTCTTGGGTCTGTTGAAAATGTCCGACATTCGCCTGCAGCTTTTGTCTGCAAAAATATTTCACCATAGGATGTTGTTTAAAACTGCCATCGGCATTGTGACTTAAAAAAGAGCTATGTGTGACCGTAAAAACATCTTTGGTGCTTGCACCAGTAACAGCTTGTAATTCAGAAAAAGAAAATTCTGTACGAAATATAGAGGCAGCAGCAGCTAAGTTCTGACTTTCAAAACTTAATAAAGACCAAGAATACTCAAAACAAAGTGCTATCGTTTTATGTCGGTCATCAATATCTTGCAACGGATGTTCTAGTAAATACAAATCTTCTATGTTGTTAAGTCTATCAGCAGGCAATACAGTTAACCATGCTGCCATCATTTCCAAAACCAAGGGTATGCCTTCACTTAACTTGAAAAGTTGAAAGAGCATAGCCTCATCGAGATTATTAGCAACACCACTTCGCGCTAGTCTATTCCCTAAAAGTACATAACTTTCACATAGCTTCAAATTAGCTTTAGAATCTGGGAGCGATAGACCTTGCAACTCATATTTGTATTCTGCCTGAAGCCCCAAAGCAACTCTTGAAGTTACAAGTATTTTTAGCTGTGGACTAGCTTCAAGAAATTGCTTTAACACTATTAAATCTTCTATGTATTCTTCAGCATTATCAATAATCAATAACAAGTGTCGTTTAGAGAAAAAGTGCTTTAAATCCTGAATAATATCGCTAGCTATACTACTTTCTAAGTGTAAGGCCTCACGGAAATAGTCTAAAACACTAGCATACCTTTGATTGGTCAACGATACGTACAAGACACCATCTTTAAATTGATGTTGGTAGTGTTCAGCAAAGGCTATCGCTAATCTTGTTTTCCCCAAACCACCCCAAGCGTAGAGTGTAATGAGTGAGTGTTGTTCAAAGATAGTTTTGATTGCTTTGATATCTTTACTTCGTCCCACAAAATCATCAGCTCTATAAGGTAAATTTTGATAGCTTGTGTTCACAGGTATAGATTTTGAATCAGTTACATTCTGTTTATCAATAGTCAAACTAAGATGATTAAAACACTCTATTGTTAACAACTCTGGTGCAACACCTAAGTCTGTATGTAGTAGTTCTGTTAGCTTAGAAAAATGATTTTTTGCAGCAATAAAATCACCGTTAAGGCCATGAAATTGTAAAATGTATCGATGCGCTTCTTCATTATAGTTGTCAAGCTCGAGCCACGTTCGCGCATAACCTAAGCCTAAGTCTGGCTTAGCATTTGTAAAATAAACATCAACTAATTTTTTTAGTACCTGCCTGTATTCAATTGCATAATCTTCACGTTTCTGGTCTAACCAATTCAGAATGTCTTCAGAAAAACCAGAATCAAAACCATTCAGAAAAGCACCACGATAGTGCTCGAGCGCCTCTTGCCATGATTCTGTATCATTTGCATTTGCCAGTCGTTTGAACTGAATCGTATCAACCCAAATAGCATTACCTAACAATGAAGAATCGACACCTATTGAATATCGATCAACAACTAATAAAGCTGGTACTTTCTTTTGGAGGCGATTAAGTAAAGTTCTTAAAAGACCTAATGCTTCTGTTTCCTTACGATCAGGCCAAAATAAAGCTGTCAAACTAGTTCGTGAGTGACTGGTAGGACTCTCAATAAGGTAGGCAAGCAAAAGCTTTGCTTGTTTTGATTGTAATTTAACTATTTCGTTGTTAAACAATACAGAAGATTGTCCTAAAAAGCTTATCTGTAGGGTATCTTTCATAAACTCTCACTTCATAAATCAACATGACGTAGGACACATAGCAAAAGATGGCTTCAGTTAAATCAGCACTATTAAATCAGAACAATGCGATTCTTTAAGATAAAGATAGCTCTTAATTTTTTGTAAATAGTACCTAATTATCAGAACTAAGAATCAAGTCAAAGTTATATTCGACTATTATTAAAACTCTAATCTGCCAGATATCACATCCTGCAAAGGCTTCTCAATGCTTTAAGATTTATTTACAAAAAAATTATAACATAATGTGAATAGTGCATGCATAAATACTATATTTATGAACAAAAGTAAAAGTCTTGGTTAAAAATTCAGTTAGGAATTTGTTTAAAAATACCTAGCAAAGCGTATTAAAACCTTTAAACCAACTTGATCGAAAAATGCCTTATGAAAACCGAAAGTATATCACCTTTATTGCAGAAAATATTTTGCGTCACAGACGATAAAAACCTTGTATTTCGCCACCAATAAATAGGTGTTCTAATATAGAATCATGGGGTTATAAACTTAATAATACATAGTCTCTTAGAAGTTCATAGACGATTTATACACGATTGAACTATATTATATGCCTGTTATTACCTCTTTCCCATGGAGAAGAGTGAAGAGGACAATAAGGGAGGGCAACCTCATTAAACAAAGGCGCTTTAACTTCCCTTGAAGCGCCTTTTTTAAAGGTATAAGGCTGTGCAAACTTGAGCAGTAAGTAGCATAGCCGAATATTTTGCCTAACTTTCGGAGAAGAAAGTGTAAGGACGAAAGGCTAGTAAGCCCATTACAAACTAGCCTTTTATTCTTTGCATTGGCAAACATAATTATCAAGACTTCATTAGGGTATCAAGTCACTCTGCTGTTGCATTTCACCATCAAAGCCTTGTAAACTCATAAACATAATGATGTGTAGCATAAACACACAACCAGAACGAGCTATCTAACAGGCGACACCTTGTACTTACCTAAGTACTTACTATGTTGCCGAATATTTTCAGACCCATCAAAAGGATGTGGTCTTTTTTTGTGCTTTAAGTTTATGGTTTAAGTTTATAGCAGTTTATGCCAATACATTCTGGAGGCTACTATGCGAACAGACCTTTCAATCAATGAGCTACGTCAGCTCTATCTAGACTTTTTCAAAGAGCGAGAACACCTTATCTACACCTCGGCATCGCTCGATAGTGAAGACCCTACCTTGCTATTCACAGCAGCAGGCATGGTTCAGTTCAAGCCTTACTTTTTGGGTGCAACCCCTAAATTTGCAGGTTTTGATGGCGTTTGGCACCGTGTTACTACAGCGCAAAAGTGTATTCGTATCAATGATATTGAAAATGTAGGGCGTACCTTACGCCACCACAGTTTCTTTGAGATGATGGGTAACTTCTCCTTTGGTGACTACTTCAAAAAAGAAGCTGCTGCTTGGGCTTGGGAATTTCTAACGGACGTTTTAAAGTTTGACCCTGAAAAGCTTTATGTCACCATTTACGAAACAGACGACGAAGCATTTGAAGTTTGGACGAAGCATGTTGGCATCCCTGCTGAGAAAATCTCTCGCTGGGGTGAGGATGAAAACTTCTGGCCTGCGAATGCTGTTAGTGATGGTCCAAATGGTCCATGTGGTCCTTGTTCTGAAATTTTTTATGACCGTGGTCCAGAATTTGGTAGTGAGGATGAAGTTGGTCCGAATACTGGCTCTGGGGATAGATTCATTGAAATTTGGAACTTGGTTTTTACCCAGTCTGACCGTCAAGAAGATGGTTCACTGATTCCACTTCCACAGAACAACATCGATACTGGCTTAGGCTTTGAACGTCTTGTTGCTGTTATCAATGGTGTGCCAGATGCTTATGCAACCAACTTGTTTCAGCCAAGCATTCAAAAAGTGGCTGAGGTTTCCGGTGTTGAGTACAAAGGTCAGGAAAGTTTATCGCACAGGGTGATTGCTGACCATATCCGCGCAGTTACGTTTTCGATTAGTGATGGTGTTTTGCCTACTAATGATGGTGCTGGGTATATCGTTAAGATGTTAATTCGTCGTGCTGCAAGGCATGCGTATTTGTTGGGCATTCGTGAAGCGATGCTTTATACCTTAGTGGATAACGTGATTGAGTCTATGGGTGAGGCTTACCCTGAGCTCGAGCCTGCCAAAGAGCGTGTGGCTGGTGTTATCAAAACTGAAGAAGAACTTTTCCTAAAAACCTTAGAATCTGGTATCCGCCGTGTAAATACAATCTTTAGCGAGATGGACGGCAAAGAACTTGATGGCGCAGTAGCTTTTGACCTCTGGCAAACTTATGGTTTTCCACTAGACATCACAGAAGAGATGGCTGAAGAGCAGGGCATCACAGTTGATAGAGCTGGCTACGAAGCTGCAAGTGAACTAGCTAAACAAGCTTCAAAGGGTGAAACCAGTACGGATAGCATCTTTGCTGCACAAAAAGATACTTTAGGCATCTTAGCTAAAGAACACGGTGAAACTGAGTTTGTTGGCTACGAAGAAACCAAAATCAAAGCGAAAGCTATTGCAATAGTTGGCAAAGATAGCGACCTCGTTGAAGCAGCAAAGACTGGCGATGAAATTATCATCTTCCTAAACCCAACACCTTTCTACGCAGAGAGCGGTGGACAAGTTGGTGATGCTGGCACGATTGATTGGGATAACGGTCAAGAGGAAGGTAGAGCGATTGTTATCTCTACAGCGAAAAGCCCAGAAGGTCTTGTTAAGCACACTGCAAAAGTTATTAAAGGTAGCTTAAGAACAGGTCAAGGTATTACTGCAACTGTTGATTTACGTCGTCAGGAAATTGCAAAGCACCACACTGCTACTCACCTTTTACATGAATCACTCCAGCAAATTTTGGGTAATCATGTAGGTCAAGCAGGTTCACTTGTGGAGCCTGAGCGTTTACGTTTTGATTTTACCCATCCAAAAGCACTCGACCC
>CALHRJ010000415.1 GCA_938038395.1 uncultured Deinococcales bacterium
GCAGATACGAGGTTCATACCCATCGAAGACAAAATAGTAGCCCTAACACACAAAAATAACTGGTTTTATTGGATGAGTAAATTCCTAGTAACGAACTCTTTCAGGCTTTATTTTGGAATTAAAGTACATGGTATTGAGAATGTACCTAAAGAGGCAGGTCTTGTTGTTGCTGCCAATCACATATCAGCATTTGACCCACCTGTATTAGGCTTAAGCGTACCGAGGGTCTTAAGTGTCATGGCTAAAAAAGAACTGTTTCAAAATGCCGCACTAAGAACGCTACTACGTGCTGTCCACGGATTTCCGATTGACCGAAGTAAGTCAGATATGAGTGCGATGAAAAAAGCCATTCGCAAGCTAAGATCTGGTGATGCAATTGGGATTTTTATACAAGGAACACGTAATACTGGCGATGTAGCAGCCCAAAATGGCGCAGCTTACCTTGCCCAACGTGCAGAAGTAGCAGTGTTGCCAACTGCAATCTGGCGTGAAGGTCGAGCATTTCATGTTCGTTTTGGCGAAAGTATCAGCGCTCAAAATAAATCAAAAGAGTCCATGCAAGACCTAACAACAAAAACTATGGCTGCAATTAACGAGATGTTGCCAAGTATCTAATACCAAAATGAATCAAGAATGTCCTAATGCTGAACTGAATCAGAAATTAGAAAGTGCTTGTCTTTTGGTTCTTCTGACGAAGTATTCGATAATAGGATTATGATATTTATCTTTCAGTTTAGTATAACTATCATTAAATTAGCTTGATTATGCTGCTTCTTTTACTGTAGTTTCTCCACCAGATTGAAGTGTTGTATCTTTTGCTATAGCATCAGTAGTTTCTAAATCACCATTACTCAAGTTGTTTTCCAGATTATTTTCCAAAGAACACTCTTTCCAGATTTCTGAGGCTGAAACAGCTTTAGAAAAGTAATAGCCCTGTACTTCATCGCAACCTAAGTTTCTTACATAGTCCAACTGTTCTTTTGTCTCAACACCCTCAGCCACTGTTTTGAGTCCCAAACTTTGAGCAAGGATGAAAATACTGTTTAAGATAGGTGTTTTACTATTAGGCGATATTTCATTGATGAATGAACGATCAATTTTGAGTTTATCTACAGGTAGCTTTTGTAAATATTTTAAAGATGAATACCCTGTACCAAAATCATCAATCGAAAGTTTTATGCCTATAGATCTTAAAGCGAGTAAACGATCAATAATCGTATCAACATCTTGCATAACAATGCGTTCAGTTACTTCTAGTTCAAGATAACTGGGGTCTAGACCGCTGTCTGTAAGAGCTGAAGAAACTATTTCGATAAAATCAGGACTTTCAAATTGAAGTGCTGAAATATTGACAGCTACTGTAAGTGCTTCGTGACCTTCAGCTTGCCAAGCTGCATTTTGTCTACAAGCTTCTTGAATAACCCATTTGCCAATATCTAGAATGAGTTTACTTTCTTCTGAAACAGGAATAAAGTCATCAGGAGATATAAACCCCTTTATTGGATGATTCCAACGTATAAGGGCTTCTATTCCAATACGTCTGTTTTTTCTCAAACAAATTTGAGGTTGGTAATATAGCTCTAAGCCACCGTCTTCAATTACCTGACGTAAGTCGTTTTCCATATCGATACGATCTTTGACTTTAGCAGCTAGTTCTGGCGTAAATAGGCTAACACTATTTTTTCCGTTATATTTTGCCTGATACATAGCACTATCTGCATGTTTGAGTAAACTACCTAAATCTTCGCCATCACCAGGGTAAAAACTAATACCTATACTGGCACCAACTTTGATGGTGTGCCTACCAATCTGAAATGGCTTTTGAATTATATCTAAATAGTTTTCAGCAATAGTGGTGGCTTCTAATTTGTCATCTTGTTGTAAGTTGGTAATAATCACGGCAAATTCATCACCACCCATTCTTGCTAAGGTGTTTTCTGGATCTGTATTCAACCTAAATCGGTCAGCAACAGCTTTTAAGAGCTCATCACCAATATTGTGACCTAAGGTGTCATTCACATTTTTAAAGCCATCTAAATCTAGAAACATAGTTGCAAAACAGTTGTTTTGGTGTTTAGATTTTATAATGGCAGTATTCAAACTATTTTCAATGTAGGTACGGTTTGGCAATCCTGTTAAAGTATCGTGAAATGCTTGGTGTTCTATAGCTCTTCTTAATTCATATTGGGCCAAGGCTACACTGGCTTGATTCGCAACAGCAATAAGGAGGTCTATATCTTCAGGTGAAAAGTCTTGACCATCTTTTTGGTTAAGTGTTGCTAAGGTTCCAAAAACCTCATTTTGATATATAAGTGGAATAACAATTGCACTGCCCATTGCCATAGACTTATTGAGTTCAATAACTGTTTGATCTTCTCTTAGATCCTTTGTAATGTCTGAACTGTATACGGGTTCTTGGTGTCTGATTGCCCAACCTGTTAAGCCTGAGTTGAGTTGTTCAAAGCTTAGTGGTTCTATAACTTGTAAGCCAAGTTGTGCCCTACTTACGTGCTCAACAATACCTTCCTCAAAATTCATTTTATAGATAACTGCCCAATCACTACTCAATGCCTCACGAATATGCTCAATGATACAATCCATATAAGCATCAAAGCGAGTGTTGCTTTGCATTGCACTACTAACTTTATAGAGTGCTTTTGTACGAATAAGGTCTTGTTTGATTTTACTATGCAAAGTTGCATTATCAATTGCAATTTGTAACTGACTAACTATTTTGTTAATAAGTAACTTCTCGCTTTTACCGATATTGCGACTCTCACAAGCAACAGCCATTAGACCTTTTACTTCATCTTGGGAAATTAAAGGCAAGAGCATCATTGTTTTATTTTCACCGTCCCCTTTAAAAACGGCATTGTCCTTGGGAACAATAAAGGCTTCTTTGGTTCTTTGAATCGTCTGAAATATAGCGCCACTAATAGGTGCTTTATCTGGTGGGACTATTGTTTCATCGGTACCATATGATGCTACAGTTACGACATACTCAGCTTTGACCATAGCAATAGAAACACGACCATAACCAAAGATGTCTGCTATGCTTTTGCAGACAGTGTCGAGAAGTTCATCAAGCTCGAGCTTACTTGCAATCACACTACGTAGTTTATCTAGAATTTTTAGTTCTTTACTATATTGACTTGATTCTAAAAATAATTGCCTATAATTATTTTGATTTTTCACCAAATTTCTCTCAAGAAGATTACGTTGCCAGAGAGCAGCAACTTGATTAGCGAAAATTTTTGCTAAGTAAATAGTATTATCACTAAAAGCATCTTTGTTGTGCAGACTATCCACGCTAAAGAAGGCCACCGTTTTACCGTATACATTTATAGGAATAGTTAAAGCCACTTGAAAGTTTTGACTCAAGGCTAATTGCATGTGTTTAAGCTTTTCAGCACTTAGATTTGTATGATTACCTTTAAAAATTCGTATGGGTTCATCGCTACTAGAACCTCTGTAAAGTTCCTGTTTAGTAAGAGTAAAATTTTTGAATAGGTCTAGGTCATAGCCTACAGTTGCTTTAAAGTAATAATTATCAGAGCTACCTTTGGTTAAGAGGCTACCTGCTTCAGCCCCAGGAACAATAGCGATAGCTCTTTCAAGAATAGTTTGGTAGAAGTTTCCATCAAATTTACCTGAGAGGGAGTCTTCGACGAGGCTTGCTAGTTCAGTTCTAAACTTGGTTTGTATAGCTAAAGCATTGCGCTCAGATTCTAGATTTAATTCGAGTTTTTGTCGTTCTTGAAGTTCGATTTGTTTATTTTCAAAAATCCTTGCATTGTCTATAGCAACAGATGCAATTTGCGCAAAGCTTTGGAGAAGTTCTTTTGTATTTTCATCAAATTGAATAATGTTTTTAGTGCCAAATGCCATTACACCAATAACTTGTCCGCTAGATATTAAAGGTATTGAGGCAACAGATTTAACTTCTCTGAACGTAGGATTATCAAGACGTTTTTCCCATGTTTGATAATTTTCAATATAGGTAGCATTTTTAGTTTGCCAAACCGTACCTAGCAATCCCTCTCCTTGATTAACTGAGCCAAACACTGGCGTTTCAAAGCCTGCTAGTGCCACCATTTCAAGCTTGTTTTCAGATATATTTACAATATTTAACGAAGCAAAGTCTGCATCTACTACATTTGTTAAGCGTTTCACTAAAGAATCGAAAAGGTTTTTTAAATCAAGTCTTTGTACCAAGCCTAGTGTTGTCTCATGCAGTATTTCTAAATAAGAGGTTTTTTGATACAGTTCGGCTTCAACAGCCTTACGTTCGGTGATATCCGTAAGGAGTCCTTGAAAATAGCGAATACGACCATCTTCTGCTCTAACAATAGTTGCACGGTTTTCAATCCATACGTAATCGCCTGATGCATTTTTTATACGATAATTTTGGCTATAAAATTCTTCAGCATTAGCTATAGCGGTGCTAATAGCGGCTCTCATTTCTGGTATATCATCAGGATGCATGATTTCAAGCCAATTTACTTTTCCTGATATTAAATCTTCTGAGTTATAGCCTAGCTGACCAACATTATTTGAAACGTAGGTGAATCTTGCTTGATTAGAACTGCTCAGCACCCAACGAATGACAATAACTGGGCTATTTTCAAGCATTGCGAGGTTATAGATTTTATCAGTATTTTGTACATTTTCAGTGTGATTTTGAGTGCCATCAGATTTAGGCTGTTCAAGCACTTGAGTGGATTGTACAGAGGTAACTATTTCATCAAGCACTTGACCTGATGATTCATCTTGATGCGATATTTGATTGTCTTCCCCCTGAAATATTGTCATAGACGCACTAAAACCTACAGCCATATAGTTCTATTCATAGCCATATAGTTTCAAAACCTTCCTAATAACTACAACCCAATCAAAGTATAGTTAGTCCGTAGTTTAGTCATAAATCATTACGGAAAGATGTCTCAGTAGAAATATTCAGAGTGCTATATATCTTATGTGAATGAAGTTTAAAAATGACTTCAATTTTTAATGAGGATAGATGGATTTTGAAATAACGTATTGGAAAGTACCTGTGCAAAATTAACTTACCTGATTTGACTAGACACTAATCCTCTAAAGGACGTCATATCTTCAGCATTTTAAATATCAGAATAGTTAAACTTATTTATACCTTGGTATTCATATAAAAGGTACTCATATAAAATAGTTTGTCTCTAACCGTGAGTACATATTAATGTACACATGCAAAATATTTTAGTCCTAATGTTATAGTTCTTAGACTTTTGAGTCACTAAACACAAAGCATCTTAAGTTTACTCAATCTAGCGAAAGTGTATTAACTTATGAACGATGGATACTAACTACTGCTTTAACAAGTGAAAATGTAAGGGTTGCTAGTTTCAATTAATCTGAGAGTTCTGTACCCTTAAGCTTTTATGCTATCAGTGTGAAGCAACGTTGCGTAGAATTGCCAGAAGGTTTACTAAACTACTACAGGACGTCATTTCTAGTAAATTACAGCATAGAGGAATGGTTAAGCCTAATTTTGCTTTAGTACTAAGTTTATTTAAATTTACTTGAAATAATATTTATGTCAAGCTTTAACGAATCACAAACGAGTCAGGTGAATACCAACAATAGTAGTGGTGATGCCAACCACTGGCTCGAGCTCCTCACTCCCCTCCGTAAACACCTAACAGGACGGGATGCCCGAGGCAACAAAGGCAGCTTACGCTGGCTACAGGCTGTCATTGCCGAACGTGGTGGTCGCAGTAGCTCTGTACGCAACATCTTGTATAAAAACCTTGGCTCTTTTGAAGAAAAGCGTAGACTTTTTGATTTAATCAGTGAACTTTACGAAGAAGTGGGTTTAGAAGCACCTACGTCGCCAGATGATTATAATGTAGCTCAAGCTAAACGCAGTTTAGGACGCGATAAGCGCTTGATATTTGCCCGTTTTTTACGTGAGTATCAGGCAGGTATGAAACCACAAGTTATTGTGGTTGGTTCAGCTTCGACAGGTAAGCGCTTGTTGATTGAGCAACTTCGGGAACGTTTACCGTCTAGCTTGTATATCAATCTTTCAAAAAATTTGGCACCTAGTCTTTATGAATTGTGTCAGCAGCTAGGTATTGCTCATGAGGCAGATAAGCTTATGAGCCAGTTATCGCCCAAACAGCCTTTTGCACTTCAAGCAGCCTTACAAAAAGAATTTGGCAGAGTGTTAATTAAGGCGCTCAATGCTAAAGGTGAACTCTTGCTCCTTCGAGCAGAAGTTACCGCAAATATTGTTGGGGTACCGTTAAGAGATGAAGATAGTGTCGAAAAAGATGTTGCGCGTTGGTTAGAACCATTACTCGCACGGCTAGATATTCCTTATCTTGCAGCACTATCCAGCGCACCAGCACAACTTGTTTATAGCAATTTACGACCACCTAGTCGGGAAGAAGCACGTAAGTTTTTACAACAACACTTACCGCAGTTATCTCAAGAACGTTTAGAAGAAATGCTGAATCAGGTTGGGCAGAACTATGCTGAACTTGCTCGCATGAGCATGATTGAAAGCGTTCGGCAAGAAGATGGTACAAAGGTGGATGGCTTGAAGGCAGATGGAGAGCTCGAGCCTCTCCTAAACACCCTAGCCATCTTATCCCCAGAATCAGATAGTTACATACCTACTAGACTATTTGAAACTGTCATGGCTAAAGGTTTACACGAACTCAGCCATAGCGAAAGAGAGCTCATAGAACAAGTCGATGACAGCTATTTACGTCCTGCCTTTAGGGAATTATTGCCTTCTGACTACACTGATGCAATTACAATTCACCAACAAGCCTTAGCGTACTATTTAGTTGAATCCACTGAATCAACTAAATCTATATTTCGCTTACTCCATCACGCCGAAGGCGCACAGCAATACACTATTCTCTTAGAATTACTAGAAGCTGATCCTGCGCGTTTACTACTTTGTTCACATCTATGGCAGAATTCTTTAAATTGGCAACAAAACCACCGTGAACAACTTGCACTATTAACCTTGCGCCACCGCAGTGTACAAAGCGACTATGCCCACGAAGAAACCCAAGAAGCGCTCAGCTACCTTGTATCGCTAAAAGGTGATAGTAAAGCAAGTAATTGGGCAAAAATCAAACTTGCTGAATCCTACGTAGATGCAGGACAGCACAAAGAAGCAATCACCCTCATGGATGACTTACCAGAACTTTCTGGTGATGTGGAAGCAGAAGCCTGTTTAGTACGTGCCGCTATTTTTCGTTGGCAAGGCGAATACACCAAAGCAAAGGCAGAAGCAAGAAGAGCCAAAGACCATGTGCATTCTGAACTCATACAAGATAGAGTTTCATTATGGCAAGGTTTAGTGAGTAAGGATGCAGGTGAATTTAAGGATGCTCTTGAGCATTTAGCAAATGTTCAACACCATGTTCTTCTTCAAGGTCGTGCCAGATACCACGAAGGTGATTTGCTTATGCGTATTGGCAAACCGCAAGAAGCAAAAGAATCTTTACAGCAGGCCATTAATCATATGAAGCTTGGCGCACCCACGACAGAAGTTTCCAAAATTCAAGCAAGACTAGGTACTGTACTAAGGCGCTTAGGGCAGTTTGATGATGCAGATGCACTGTTTCAAGAAGCTCTAAATCCCAAAACTGGTAAAGACATTGGTGAATTTACAAAAGCTAGAATTCAATCAGAATACTCAGTACTTTTTTCTGCTAGAGGTCATCCTTGGGAAGCTTTGCGCTATGCAAGTCAATCAGAAGCATTTTTTAGACAAACTTCTGAACGAAGCGAAGAAGCAGCCTATCGTCATAAGCGTAGTCTTTACCGCTTAGCGATTGCCTACTGTGTTTGGCGTACAGGTAAGCCTTACTGTCCACCCTTTCGTGGTGAAATAGATATTTCCTCAGCTATGGACAGAGGAGATATTGCACCTAGCAATACTTCTTTGCAACATGCCAAGTCTATTTTGCGAAATCTGATTACCGATACGGCTAATTTAAAACATTTGAGCCATAGGTATTCGAGCTTATTTGTAGATGCAAGTATTGCGTTAGCGTTAGTATCGTCTCCAAGAAAAGCACTCGCCTTATTAAGTGTTGCCAAAGAAGTACCAAGTCGTTTTTTACAATTGCAAGCACAACTTGCATTAACCGAAACCTTACTAAGGGCAGACAAGGCTGCTGAAGCTGCAGCACAACTAGCTGTGATTCGTAACATTCCCGATGACCCCAGTATCCGAGCATGGAAAGCTTTGCTAGAAGCAGAAATGCTGCTTATGCTTGGTCAAGCTGAACTAGCGCCTGATGTTATTAACGAATGTTTGAATATACCTGCTGCACTGCGGGTTCAACTTGGCAGAATTTGGGGACAGGTTTTGCAGGACCGTAGTTACCCTGAACTTGCCAAATATTGGTTGTTGCCAAATCAAAATTCTGGTTTGCAGGATAGTTTTGCTGGGTTTGGTGTTTTGGAGCTGCCTGAAGCATTAGCACTTCACTTTGAAGGTTTAGAAGTTGATA
>CALHRJ010000416.1 GCA_938038395.1 uncultured Deinococcales bacterium
GAATACCTAGTTATAATCTAGCTATGAAGCGGAATACAGTGAGTACCTGATGCTTTGGGGTGGTTGGAATTATCGATGCTATTTTCGAACTCAGTATAAGTCTTCCTATAACATAAATAAATTGATATTTTTCTAATACCTTAACGTCAGATGTTTGGCATTCAGAGTTTATATAGCACAAAGTAAATTGGATTAAATAACTTATGTTACACGGTACCTAGTGTGGTCTAACTATCTTTGCGTAAGCAACCGTTAGTCCTAATGGGAGGTTTCCAATAGCTTCTCATTTATGAGAGTGATAGGGTCAAGTTAGTTTTACTGATTTACCCTACTGATATCCATTACTGATACAGAAATATCCAACTAGGAGTTAGTTTAATGAAAAAATTTCTTAGCTTTTTGTTGCTAAGTGGCGCTCTAATTTTGTCGGGCTCGAGCCTTGCCCAAGGCACAACTGAAGACCCTGTTATTTTAGAAGTTGGCGCAACATCTGTTACGCTAAGCGAACTAAATGACCGTTTTCGTGTTTTTGTTGGTAACATTGCTGTTCAACAGCGCCTACCTCTAACTGAAGATATTTTAGCTGAGTTTGAACCCTTAAAAGGTCGCTTTTTAGAGCAACTTGCTACTGATATGGTGTTGCTACAAGAAGCTCAAAAACGTGGTTTAGGCATAGATGAAGCAGAAGTTGATAGCCGATTCGAAGAAGTTAGAGCACAAGTTCCAGAAGGTGGCGACTTTGCAGCACTTCTACTTAGTGCAGGCTTTAAAGATATAGAAACGCTACGTCGCTTCATCCGAGAAACAACTGAACGCGGTTTGCTCATGCAACAACTACAAAGCGAAATCGATGTAAATGAAAATGATGCCAGAGCTTGGTACGAAGCTAACAAAAGCCAGTTTCCTAGCGAAGGTCAAGTTTGTGCTAGACATATCCTTGTAGAAACTGAAGAAGAAGCAAATGCTATTTACGATGAACTGGTTACTGGTGCTGATTTCGCAACAACAGCACAAGAAAAAAGCACAGGTCCAAGTGGTCCAAATGGTGGTAATTTAGGTTGCTTTGGTCGTGGTGCTATGGTTCCACCTTTTGAAGAAGCTGCTTTTGCTGCCCAAGTTGGTATGTCAACGCAACCAGTTGAGACACAATTTGGCTTTCACTTAATTCAAACCTATACCCCCGCTTTTGAAGATTTAGGTAGTCAAGCTTTACAAGGTGCAACAGACGAAAAACTTGGTAAGGTAATTGAAGCACTCTATGACGCTTCTGGCGTAGTGACTTACGCGGACCGCTTACAATAAGATTTTGCAACAAAAATATATAGATTCTTAGGCAATAAGACACTATAATCGTAAATATTACCCAGTACTGCTTGATGCGGTACTGGGTAATTTTTTGTATACATCCTTTGGCTATTCTGGCTATTCCTAGTATCAAAAAATTCAATAGTTGTGACTATGCTATAGTTTAATAATGAACTTGCAGGATGATGAATTCCTCGACGCTTGCTTCGAATTAGATTTTCAGAATCGATGTGACTTTAAGTCACAAGATTTCATATCGATACATCGTCAGCTTGCTGCGATGCTGTTCATTAGGAGAATAAACAATGAAGCAATCAAACCAATCTCTTCGTACACTAGGTAGGCTTTCGGTAGGCATTGGTTTAATGCTACTGATCTTTGCACTTTGGGGAACTTGGTCAGATGCTAAACCGATTCGTGATGAAATGGCAAATATTATTATTGCGATTTGTGCTATTGGCTCTGGTATAGCAGTACTTCTAAAGGCGAGAAAACAAAGCTAATACGACTAATACCTGTATACTACTTATTATAGGGATTAGGCTTAGTCCTTTAACAAGTTTGAGCGTTTAATCTGTAAACATATATAGAAGAAGGTTAAGTATGAACTGGTCGTTTGAAAAAATACTAGGTTGGGTAGCCTTTGTCGCAGGTGCAATATGGTTAATACTTGGTTTATGGGAAGTGTTTGGCTCAAGTAAAGAGAGTAATATTTTTATGAATATTATGATTCCAGCATTTGCAATGATTTCTGCTTATGGTTTGTTAATCCGAAAAAAATGACGTGAAAGTCTTTAAGACTCTAACATCCACACCTCTAAACACGTAGACTAAAATTTATGTCGCAAACTGGCTTAAACGAACAACGCGAACAACGGAAGAAAAATCTTGAATCTCTAGTAGAGCGAGGTTTTGAAGCTTATCCATATACCTTTGAGACAACTCACAAGGCACAGGAATTGCAAGATAAATATCCTGATGGTGAACCAGGCACTGAATACGACGAGCAAGTAACTATTGCTGGTCGCGCCATGATGGTTCGTATGATGGGTAAGGCAAGCTTTCTAACCCTGCAAGATAGTAGTGGGCGTATACAAGCTTACTTTCAAAAAGATGACCTAGAAGCCTATAACGCACTTAAAAAGATTGATATAGGTGACTGGATGGAAGTTAGCGGTAGCTTGTTTGTAACTAAAACTGGCGAGCTAACCGTTAAGACAAGTGCGTTTAGACCACTTGTAAAATCTTTGCGACCTTTACCAGATAAGCATCATGGCTTAAGCGATAAAGAACAACGTTACCGTCAGCGCTATGTTGACCTTATGGTTAACCCTGAGGTTAAGCGTGCTTTTGAATTGCGTTCTAGAGCAATCTCTTATATGCGCCGTTACTTAGATGACTTAGGCTTTTTAGAAGTTGAAACACCTGTTTTGCAAAGTGTACCTGGTGGCGCTGAGGCTAGACCTTTCTTGACACACCACAACGCACTTGACCATGAATTTCACTTACGTATATCTTTAGAGCTTTACCTAAAGCGATTAATCGTTGGTGGTTTTGATGCTGTTTACGAAATCGGCAGACTCTTTCGCAATGAAGGTGTCAGTCCTAAGCACAATCCAGAATTCACTATGATGGAGCTTTACTGGATTGGTAAAGACTACATTGATATTCTCGAACTTGTTGAAAACATGTATTCAAGCATGATTGAAAAACTCACTGGCTCGATGATCATCACGTACCAAGGTACAAAGCTAGACTTTACACCACCTTGGCCAAGAGTTGACTTTACAGGTGAGATTGCTAAAAAAGCTGGTATAGACTTTGACATGTTAGATGAAGACAAACTGCGTGAATGGACGAAAGTGCATTATGCAGGTAGTGGCGAAGATGGTGGTGCCGTTCATGAATGTTTCGAAGATTGGTTTTTCCTCGTGCTCTGTTCAGTGTTTTCTACGGATACTCGACAAGCGCACACAG
>CALHRJ010000417.1 GCA_938038395.1 uncultured Deinococcales bacterium
TAGATAGTATTGATGGTTTGTTGTCAGAGATTACTTCTTTTCATTTCTAAAGGGTATAATTTGCTAAGTACACATTCTTAAGTTAAAGGAACCCATATGACTATTCAATTGAGTTATAAAGCTTTCACGGTTTTTCTAATCTCAACCTTTTTTGTTCTTTGTTTTTCAGGGTTTAAACATTTACAAGTTTCTTCTAGTCAAACAATTGAGCTTTTGCGCCTCGTCAATGAGGCTCGAGCCCAAACGCAAGTTTGTGGTTCGGAGGCTTTAGCACCTGTTGCTCCCTTAACCTTAAATGAACAACTTAATCAAGCAGCGCAAGGTCATAGCAATGATATGGCAACGAATAATTTTTTAGCACATGCGGGTTCAAATGGAAGTAGCTTTAACCAAAGAATCGAGGCACAAGGCTACATCTTTAGTTTTGCGGGTGAAAATGTGGCAGCAGGAAAATCTACAGCACAAGAAACTATGCAACAGTGGCTAAATAGTGAAGGACATTGCCGCAATATAATGAACCCAAACTTTACCCAAATGGGTGTCGGTTTTGCTGAAAACTCCGCAAGTCAGTATAGAGTTTATTGGACACAGGTATTTGGTACGCCTTTTGGTAGTTCAGCAGCTAATTCGAATGTTGTTATTTCTAGTCCAGGTAGTACAGCTTTAGCGAATCCAAATTCAACAGCTTTACAGAATTCTCCTAATACAAGTCTTACGCCAATACCTGCACCTGTAACTACGCTAGAAAGCTTAGATGATACAGGCGCTAACAAGAGTATCGTGACTGAAACAACTGTCACAGTCACTACTGATAATCAGCCAACGACTTCACAGGCAGCTACTTCACAAGTCTCGAATCAGGATTTAGTAGATAATAGTAATTTTGCAACTGAATTATTGATGCTTATTAATCAGGCTCGAGCCCAACCCCAAACCTGTGGTAACGAAGTTTTCCCTACAGTTCCTGCCCTAACACTAAACGATAGTTTAATGAAAGCCGCACAAGGCCATAGTAGTTCAATGGCAGAGAATAACTTTTTTGGTCAAGCAGGCTTGGACGGTAAAAACTTTGATAAACGCGCAGAAGCGCAAGGTTATAGCTTTAGCTTTATAGCTGAAAATATTATCGCAGGACGCCCAACCGTGTTAGATGTTATGGCAAGTCTATTAGAAACAGACGGCTACTGTAGAGGTCTAATGAGTGAAGACTACACTGAGCTAGGCATTGGCTTTGGTCAAAATCCTGATAGTCAGTATAGATACTATTGGACACTTACCTTTGCCAAACCTCTGTAGTAGTTAGCTTTTTAGCTAGCACAACAATACGCGATAGTTGCATGGTATAAAAGTATATTGCTCAGAGCAAACTGTTAAAAGTTTATGGCTAAAGCCCCTTAGCACTTATTGAACAATAACCCTTACTAGTCTCACTTTTTAAAGCACACTAGACTATTCCCAAATAAAACCTTCTAAGAAAGCGTCTTTAAAGAAAAAATCTTTAACGCTTTCTTTTTTAGTGTCATTTTTGGTGCTATTGACTTTTGTTGATTCTGAATAAGGTGCTGAAGGAATGACTTCTTTTTCAGGTATATCATCAGTAGCTATTTCTGCATGGGTTGAACTTTGTTCAGTCAGTAAAGCATCAGTTAGTAAAGCAGTAGTGTCGTTAATGTCTTTCATAGTATGGCCCTTTCTCGCTTCTAGTTTAGGGAGCGAGTAAAATTTATGGAATTGAAGGACTTAAGAATGTGCTCGAGCCCTGAATTCCTTATTTATATAGTTTAAATTGTTAGCCGTATAAAAGGCGTAACATTTGAAAAACTATGCGAAGTTGCTTACTACAAGAGCCAATCCTGATCTAGCATATATAAGCCGTTATATTTCTAAAGCTGATTAGTCTGAAAATATAACGCAAATTTAACGCCACCTCCTATATTCTCAATTTATGCAAGGAAATTTGCAGAACAAACGTAATTAAAATGTAGGAGGTGGTAGTAGGTGATGCGAGATTATATAAAGGTATAAGTCTTAGCGTGGTTTTAGCAAGTTTTATTAAGAGATACTAAAACAATAAGTTTTGATATGTAGTCTAGATGCGCTGAAGCAGTGCAAAAGCACGTTACAGTGCAAGTACTCAGTTTAATCTCATAATCCTGAGTACAAATCAAAGGAGAAATAAAGATGAAAAGGAAATTCGGTATATTAGCGCTTTTTTCAGCGTTAACTCTATTGCTTACTGCTTGTCCAGCGACAAGTACAGTACCTAAGGTAACACCAGATTTTAGCATTGCAGTTAGCAATGCCGCACCTAGCATTGAAGAAGGTGCAACAACAACTGTAACGCTTACAGTAACGTCAACAGGTGGTTTTTCTGACCAAGTTGCATTTAGCATCACTAACCCAGCAGAGGTTACTACCGCAAGTTTTAATCCTGCAACAACAACATCATCAACAACACTAACACTTGGTAGTGCTACGGCAGGTACATACTCTATGCCGATTACTGCAACAGGTGGAGGTATTACAAAAAATGACACTGTAACGCTGACTGTAACTGCGGGTTCAGCGCCACCACCACCAGCTACTTCAACCATTAGTGGTAAAGTATTAGATTTGAATGGCCAACCTGTAGCAAATGCACCAGTGGTTGTTCTGGGTCAAGACCCAGCTAGCAATAGGTTAACCACTACAGCTATAGTTCAAACAACCAATAGCAATGGTGAGTTTACTCTCACTGGTGTCAAAAAACCATATGACCTAGCAATTATTGAGTCCACAGGTGGTCCAGGTGGAAATACAAGTACTATATATATGGGCTTAACTAAAGATGATCCAACTCTGTTTTCTGTTAAAATACCAACAACTACACCAAATTCAGCAAGATTCACTGGTAGCTCTGGAAATAAACCAGCTCCTCAGGCTGATTTCAGACATAAAGGAGTTTATGGTTCTCCAGAAGCGTCAGCTGTTTTTTCTACAAGTTTCACGCCAAACAATTCAGGTAACTACAATAATATTAATGTGGATTGGTTCGGACCAACGGCAACAACAGGTACCATGCATGTTTTGCAATGGAAAAAACAACCAACTAGTAGCCTTCCTCTCAGCTTTACAGGATATGGTAAGCGTACAACTGTTCTAACTGACCAAGGAACTGTTAGTAATCAGGATATAACCCTTACGAATCTAGGGAGTAACAACGCTGGTGGAAGTATATCTGTTCCGACAGGCTATAGTGTGACCAACAAAGGAATGGCTGTAAAATTTGATGCAGATAACACCATGACTTTTGCATTTGAAAGTGGCAATAATACGAACTTTAATTATGTTACACCTCAAGTCAATGGTGCTACCCTAAATCTATTGGCTGTTGCTGAGCACCCAGATGGTAGGGCTAGCATTAGAACACTGACAGGTATAGCTTTAGATGATATTAATGTAAACCTTGATCTACCAGATGCGCCACAATTAGCATTGCCAGTAAATAATGCAACTAATGTAGGCTATAATACTGAATTTAATTGGGCACCATATGAATTCACCGAGAGCGTCCATTTAGTTAGATTAGAATCAGTAATTGGTAATACTTTTAACATAATTACAAAAGATTCAAACCTTAAGATTCCAGATTTGAGTGCGCAAGGCCTAGCAATTAATCCAAGTATTGGTCCAGCAGGTACGCCAATTCCCCATAACTATAGTGTGCTTGGTATTGGTCCAGCAAGTAGTGTAAATGATGCAGCAACCCCAAATTTTCAGCTGAAAATTTTAGCTGGGATACTTGGTGCGGCTTTTGGTGAAGTACCAAATTCTGATTTCGCATTTGGTAATTCAAATACTCGTAGTTTTATTGTCCCATCACAATAATCTAGGGTCATAATAACTTAAGTCTATAAACTTTTTGAAGCCCCAGTTGTTTTTAAACTGGGGCTTCGCCATAATCTGAAACATCCATAATTGGGAGGATGGAATTATGAAAAATAACCTAAAACTATTGATAACATTATTTATGGTAGTACCAATGCTGACAGCTTGTCCTAGAACAACAACACCAGTACCACAACCTACCCCTGCTGATTTTAGCATCGATGTTTCAACTATTGCACCAAGTTTTGTATCTGGTGGTAATATGGCAGTAACTGTAACCGTTGCAAAAACAGGTAGTTTTGATAGTGATGTTGCATTTAGTATCAATGACCCTGCTGAAGTGACAGCAGCATTTGACCCCGCAAGCACTAAATCTACCAGTACACTGACCTTAAGTGGAACTACTACAGGTAGTTACCCAATGACGATTACAGGAACGTCTGGTGACAAAACTAAAACAAAAAACATAACACTTACCATAGGTGATGAACCTCTGCCACCACCGCCTGTAACTGTGACGATTTCAGGAAAGGCTCTTGATGCTTTTGGGAAGCCGATATCTGGTGCACCAGTTGTGATTCTTGGACAAGATGCTGCTAGTAGTGTATTAACAACAACTGCAATTACTAGTCTTACAAATGCAAATGGTGAGTTTTCACTTGCTGGTGTTAAGAAACCTTACGATATTGTTTTGGTTGAAAGTGCCACAGGACATGCAACTATGTATCAGGGTTTGACAACTGAAACACCAACCTTGACATCTTTTGTTGATATGTATGTCTTTTACGGATTTGGTCTAAACGATAAAAGTGGAAGCTTTAAAGGCATGACAAATCCTTTACCAGCTCCACAAGGTGACCACAATCATAAAGGTGTATTTGGCTCACCAGAAGCTACGCGCCATTTCTCGATATCTAAAGACGGTGAGTTAGGTGGTTTCTCCCTATCGACCGTAACGGCCGATAGCTTGAATACATTGGGACTCATTGGTCCTATATCAAATGGTGTGAGTGTGTCTTGGTTTGGTCCTACAACCACGTCTGGTGTAGCTCATGCATTGCAGTGGAAAAGGACTGAAAACAATTTACCAGATGCCTATACTGGCTATGGCAAGAGAGACGTAGTACTTGCAGATAGCGGCACTACGAATGATCAAAATATCCCAATGACAGGTTTGGGTAGTAGCAATGCTGGTGGAACTGTGACCGTTCCGACAGGTTACTCAATCACCAATAGATTTATGTCAGTCATTTTAGATGAGCATAGTGATATAGAAGTTGCAAATGAAGGTATTAAGTCTATTAATATACTTAATCAAGAAAGCCTTGCTGTACAAGGGGGTAGTCTTTCTGCTTTAGCGCCTGCCTTTAATTACCGCACACCAGAGATTACAGGTGCAAAGGTGGGTGTTGCAGTTGCTGCAAGAGATACACTTTCTTTCTCTAGCTTAGGTCGTAGTGTTTATCTTTCTAAGTCTGGACTAGACCTCAATGATACAAACATAAGTCTGACGCTGCCTGAAGCGCCGTCACTAGCCTTGCCAGCAAACAACGCTCCAAACGTCAGTTATGACACTGAGTTTGTTTGGGCACCGTCTGGCTTTAGTGAAAGTGTAAATGTTGTATTCATTAGAGAGGTTCAAAAGAAGCTATCTACTACAGGTGTAATTGGATTACCTCTAAGTGGTAGCCTAGCAATCATTACTAAAGATGCGAAGCTGAAGCTTCCTGATTTAACAAGCCTTGGCATTACTTTAGCACCACCGACTTCTGGTGAATCTCTAGATTACCAGTGGCAGGTCACAAGTATTGGACCTTTTGCCACAGTTGATAGTGCAGCTACAAAAGGTTTTGCAGATGCTTATTATAGTGAGTCTGCAACGACTGATATTTTTTATGGTGACTCACAACGTTTTGAATTTAAGGTAGTTGCTCCATAAGTATAGAAATGTTTGAGTAATACTTGTCTGGAAATTATAAACCATTGATTTTCTCTGGGAAGGTTATCATCAAGATGACCTTCCCAGTTTTAATGAATAAACAACCTACTACAAATAAGTCTATTTTGTAGTATAGAGTCACCTAAATAAGTTTAAGAAAGATATAGTTACATAACACAGGCTGAGAGTGTTTTCTTCTTTGATTGCTTTTACTTTATGTTAAAGCTTTTCAGCCTGTGCCTTTAAGGGTTCTTAGCCTATTTTAATAGTTTCAAAGGAGTACGATGAATTATTTGAATGTCCTAAAGAAATGTTGTTTGTTTTTTTGTATTGCTTCTATGCTTTTATTAGTTAGTTGCAATAGTTTACCGTCTGAGCTACCAACCTCTTTAAAAGTTGATCTAAACCTTAAATTATCTGAATTAACTGAAGTTACTGCTGGCGAAAACTTTGCAAATCAGCTTGTTACGACAATTAAGAATAGTGGAGTAACACCAGTTGCAGAAACTGTCCCAATTATTATTGAGTTCAGTATTTCTGAAGATTTTATAGAACCAGAAGGTGTGGCGATGCCATCAGACACATATAAGAATGATGCGCTCATCATAAATGGTAGACATGAAGTTCAAACTGGCTTTTTGAACGATACAACGATTACACCGACCTTTGATACTCTAAGCATTCCTGCGGATACACCTGCGGGTGAGTATCATATATGTGCATGGGTTGATCCAGCAAATACAATAGAAGACGATAGCAATAGAAATAACAACAATGACTGTATCAAAGTTAATGTGAAAGCAGCATCTTAAATTTTGAATACTATCTTGAAGAATACCCTCACTTTAGCTCTTTTACTTGTTGCGTCCAGTGTTTTTGCAGAAAGCTGGCAGTGCAAAAATGATTTGGAAATTCAGTGTACGAACAACCAGTGTAAAGTATCAGAACAAGGTGAGTTTACGTCTATGGATATACACTTTGATGATTCAGGGGAGATAAGTGTTTGTGCTTATTCAGGCTGTTGGGAAGGCATCAGTGATGTGCTAAATACAGCTAATTTTCTAGTTCTACTAGCTCAAGATTTAGGCTTTTCAAGCGCTTTAGAAACTAACGATAGCGGGCAGAATATGAGCCTATCTCTAGATAAGCATGATGGGATTGCAGTACTTAAGCTTGACAGTTTTGCACAGCCTTTACACTGTAGGCTTATGGATAAAAACTGAGTATCTTATTCGTTGATTGTTCAACGGGAATAGGCAATCCCTAGTTTTTTAGTAGGTTGTCCTGAATACTGAAATTGACATATTGACATAGAGTTTGCAGGCGAGACTTCATTTTTGATACCTTGTCGATACCTTTCATAAACTAGCATTTAAGATATACATCTTTTAAGACACTAGCATAGCTCACTAATATTTATACTTTTGAGATTTCACAGAATGTCTTGAAAAGCCCCTAGTTTAAGTGTTTCCGAATTAGGGCTAAAATTGTGAAATTGCGTCTAGAACGCAAATTTATGCAACTGCAAGATTTAAGATATTAAGCGTATAATGCCTCTAAGCACTTTTTAGTTGTTTTAGCTTAGTGGAGGAAAGGCTTGATACGCAAACTACCAGCAGAACTCATACGAGAAATTGCTGCAGGCGAAGTAATCCGTGCACCTGTAGATGTTGTCAAAGAAATTTTTGACAATGCTATTGATGCTGGGGCAACACGTATGGAACTAGCTATTGTCAATGGTGGAATAGACCTAATTGAACTTAAGGACAATGGCAAAGGCATACCCAGAGAGCAGCTACCACTAGCAGTAGAAGCACATGCAACCTCTAAACTTGAAGATATTCATGCTATTTCTACCTTAGGTTTTCGTGGGGAAGGGTTGTACGCCATTCGCTACGCTGCTACCTTGCAAGTGCTATCTAGACCTAAAAAACAACTTGGTGGGGCATCTTTACTGAGTCAAGGCGATGAAGTTGGCATGAGCGATGTACCAGCGCCAGAAGGAACAACCGTTAGTGTTTCAAAGCTCTTTGCGCTACTGCCAGCACGCTTAAGCAGTTTAGATAGTGCACAAACTGAAAACAAAAAAATAGTCAATCTACTGCACCGATATTTGTTACATCATCCAAACTTGAGTGTGCGTTTTACTAGCGATGACAAAGAACGCTGGAGCTACGCAGGTGGAAGCTTTTTGGAAGCTGCAAAATTCTTTTGGGGTAGTGTTACCGCAAATAGATTATTGGATTTGGAATATGCAACCGGTCAACTAAAGGTAGAAGGTTTGCTTTCAAGACCAGAATTGGCTAGACCAAGACGAGATAGACTATTGTTAAGTGTAAATGGTCGAGCTGTAGAGTGGCCAGATAAACTACTCAAGAGCTTACTCGATGTCTATAAAGAGCTGTTGCCAGCTAATCAATTCCCAGTAGGGATTGTGAACTTAACAGTGCCCTTTGGCGAAGTTTTGGTAAATACCTCACCAGAAAAAAATGCCGTACGTTTTTTAGATAGTGAAGGCGTTTGTATTTTCTTTGAAGAAGCTATCAGAAAACTTTTGGCAGCACATCCACTTGCAAAAGCATTACCAGATTTTCGGGAAGCTGAGGCAGTTGCCACTGCACCACAAAATAATTTTCCTGATTTAGAATTTGTAGGTAGTTATCAAGATTTGTACCTAATTGCTCAATCACGAGATCAACTTTGGGTCATCGACCAACATGCAGCCCATGAACGAATTTTGTTTGAAGAATTACAGAAACGCTATCAAGTAGAAGAGCCAGTGATTTTGGTGACGCCAGAAATTATTTTGCTTAACCCAACAGAGTTGGCTAGTTTAGAAGAAAGGCAAGTGGCTTTGGGAGAGTTGGGTTTTGAGCTAGAATCTTTTGGTGCCTCAACTTACCGCTTACGTTCTGTACCTTTGTTGCTTGCAGGTCATCCAAACCTTATCCAAGATGTGCTAAAAGGTACTTTAAATGAAGACGATATAGACCAAGCTTGGCGTAATGTTCTGGCAAGGCTTGCTTGTCTACCAGCGATTAAAGCAGGACATAGTTTGAATGCTAAAGATGCGACTGCCCTTTTGCAGACCTTGAGTCAATGTGAAACACCTTGGTCATGTCCTCACGGACGACCAACAGCACTTGTCTTGAGTGAATTAGAATTGGCTAGGCGATTTGGTAGACGGGGTTCACGTACTACTTTGGATAGTGCGTTTAAAGTCGAAAAATAGCGTTTATTGTTTAGTCCGTTCTAGTTGAGGGTATGCAGATTTCGCTTTAACCCTTTAGACGGATACTCGACGACGCTTGCTACCACTCCCAGAAAATCGACCTATAAGTGTTTTTGTCCAAGGTCGCTTCTTCTTAGTTTCTTTTTCTATAATTTTAGTTGCAGAAACAAGTCGCCAGTGTGGAGAGTGCTGACTCCAGTAAACAGCTTTTTCTTCGCTACTTGCTTTGAGCAAAAAGTAAACTGTTTCAGGATGCTCAAAGCTAATAGCTTCGGCAGTTACAAGATAAACACCTTCACCGCTTTTGAGCTTTTTAAATTCTTCAGTTGCTATAGTTTTGATGACTTTAGATGCATCGCCACGATCACACACTACTTGGCGTGTTGCGCCTAAGGGCATCCAGTTGCGCTTACCTAAAAGGTCGTAGGCAAAGTTGTTTTCTGATTTTGTGATGAGTGCTAGGGCGTTACCAGCATAGTAGAGGTGCTCACTATGAACTCTAGAAATGTTTAGCTTTAGGTTTTTGTTTTCACTCATTATCAACACCTCTTTTCTAAAAGCTAAAGTCTGAAAAACTTTAGTTATGTATCTGGTAGTTCCTTGTACTCTTTTTTATCTACACGCTCTACTGTGATAGTTGTATCGTCATTGCCTAAGCGTTTTTTTAGGTTTGCCATAGTTTTAGCAGCTTGTGCTTTAATTTCTGGTGTAATGTGCTTGCTCAGTGCCATGATTGTGGTTGTCAATATTGTAATGTCATCTCCGTAGCCCACACCAAAGATAAAATCAGGTACAACATCAAATGGCATTACGAAGTAGGCGAGTGCGCCGTAGGCCATCATCTTGGCACGTCTTGGGGTATTTGGACTTGTTGCAGTGTAGTAAAGACGTAAAGCACGTTCTAAAACTTCTTGTCCTACGATGCCAATAACTTTAGTCATCTTTGACCAGAAATCGTCTTCGTTATATTTTTTTGAGTAAGTTTCGTGATCGAAATCGCTCTTGTTTGAATTGCTCACAGTAAACCTCCAGCTTCTTCGGTTCCAGCTAGGTATTGGTATAGCTCAGCAGGGCGGTGGGTAACACTCTTTTCCTGTCTCCCCGTAGCTCGTAGCTGCTTTGTTGCCAACATGCGTCGGCGAAAGGAATCCTTATTCACAGTTTTACCTAAGATGGCCTCATGCACATCCTGCAAATTACGTAGACGAAAGAACTTTGGCAAGAGTTTATAGGCTATATCGGTATAATTTAGCTTGCCACGTAACCTTTTTACGGTAAGACCGAGAATATCAGCATGGTCAAATGCTAGCGTAAGTTCGCTATCCTTACTCGCAAAAACAGATTTATCTTTATT
>CALHRJ010000418.1 GCA_938038395.1 uncultured Deinococcales bacterium
TGTGTTTAATTCGCCAGCATCAACTTGTTCGGGGAGTTGGGGGCAGCGTTGGGTTATGACTTCGACATTATTACTAGAGTTTGTGTAGCGCTCGAGCAGCCCCACAAACTTACTACTATCCAACGTCCCTGAAGTAGCCAAAACCCCAACTACACCATTTTTAGTAGCCAACACCGCTGGCTTAAGCGCAGGTTCCATAGCAACTATCGGCAGAGAATAACTTGCTCGCAAACTCTTCACAGCAGCTGCCGTAGCAGTATTACAAGCAATCACAATTGCCTTTGCACCCTTATTAATCATGTGTTCTGTAATAACGTGAGCACGTTCAATTAGAAAAGTTTGACTCTTTTGACCATAAGGAACAAAGCGACTATCAGCAACATACAAAATATCTTCACGTGGCAATAGCTCCCTAATAATCAGAGTTACACTCAATCCACCCACACCTGAATCAAACACCCCAATGGGTGCATTTGCATCACTAGTCACGAATCAGTCTAACGTCAAAAGTGCTCAGGAACTATCAAAAAATGTCACATACCTATAGCATTTGTACTAATAGTTCCCACCATGTTGATAAATGATTTCAATTCAGGTCGGTGCTGTTATGCTTGTAAGGGTAAAGATCTAAACTTTCTCGCAGTTAGAATCTTTTTTGCAGGTGCTGATGACTTCAAATAAGTGCCGTATTTAAAAGGTTTTTTATAGACCGAATTCGTCTAAACCAAATCTACACATTTCAAAAACACTTTCTACACAAAGACATTGCATACTTAATCTCAGTTAAGGCAAACGGCGCTAAAGAAGAATCCCACTAGCACCGAAAAATCAAAAGCCTTATGAAAGATTTGAAAGGTAAGTAACATGTCAACAAGTAAAAAAGTATTCGCAGCATTAGGTGTATCAGTTTTAGCTTTAGCAGCAATTGCAGTAGGTAGTGCCCAAACTGATACAAACGTAAATGCAGATAATCAAGTCTTAGCACATGGTGAACAACGCGGTGGAGACAAGATGGGTCGCATGGGCGGTATGGGTCGCATGGGGCAAATGGGCGCAAGAGGCGGACAAATGGGTGGCGGTTTTATGGGTGCAGAAGGCTCAACAGTAACTGCAACCTTCTATGACGCAGACCCTGCTCAAGGTGGCGCAGTCTTAAACACCTATAGCTTAGTTGTAGGTCAAGATAGCGAGCGTAGCTTTGCAACAAACATGCGTGAAGCCATGGAAACAGCAGCATTTGCAACCATTACTACTGGACCGCAAAGTCGCACAATTGAACTTCCACAAGCAGATGCCAGCAATAACCGCATGAATAGAAGAAATGGTCAAAAAGGTCTACAGGCGCTTAGCTTAAGTCGCTTAAGTGATGGTAGTACTATCCAAGTTAACTTCTATAACGGTGATCCTGAGCAAGGCGCAGCAATCAGCTCGAGCCTAAGTTTTACCCAAGGTGTAAGCTCTGAAACTGCATTTATGGAAGCTGTAGAAACTGCCCGTGAAACTGCAACCTTTGCTCAAATCAATACCAGTGAGCAAACACGCACAATGGATTTAGAAGCAAGACGTGCCGAAAAAGGAGAGCGTGGCAACAGAGGATTTAACTTTAGAGGTCAGCGTGGCGCACCTAATCAAGACGCTCCAGCACAAGATACCAACTAATAACTAACCTTTACCTCCGAATATCCGCATAAAAAACCCCCTGTCTCTCTTTTCGAGAAACAGGGGGTTTTCATTTCAAAAATACGTAATCTTTCTTGCGATGTCACTTTGAAGGTAGTGAAAGGTTTCGGAGAATTTCCCATGCAGAATTATCTTGTTCAAAACTTCCCAAAAGATTCTCCAGCTTGCTCAAAATAAAACAACAATCTTTCAATTTCAATTTCTCTTTACAACACCCTCTCGCCACGCAAAAACCGCAGCCTGCGTCCTATCACTAACATTTAACTTAGATAAAATATTCGTAACATGCCCCTTAACCGTTCCCTCGGTTATATCCAACTCTTGAGCAATAAGCGCATTGTTTTTACCATCAGCAATTAGCTTTAGAATTTCAAGTTCTCGCTTAGTCAACTCAGTAAACACATTTGGCATTAAATCCTTAGGGCCATAGCTTTCTCGCAACACTCGTGCTGCGACTTGCGGATTGAGTACAGCCTCTCCCCTAGCTGCTGCACGAACGGCTTCAACCAACCCTTCTGGATTTAGGTCTTTTAGAATATAAGATAGTGCGCCTGCTCTAAGAGCTGGAAAAATAAATTCATCATCGTGGTAAGAGGTTAATATAACAACCTTTACTTCTGGGTAGTTTTCTTTTATCTGCTGGGTTGCCTCTACACCATCAAGGTCTTTCATTTGCAAATCCATTAACACAATATCTGGTTGAAATTCCGCAACTAAATCAATGGCTTCGCGGCCCGATGCTCCTTCAGCCAGTACATCTAAATCATCTTTTGAATCTAAAAAATGCCTGATACCCTCACGTACTAACTCGTGGTCATCAACCACAATTAAGCGAATTGGTTTCATAATCCTGCTCCTCTACTCCCACTTAGTGTTGTAGTTCTAGTTGTTTCAGGTGAACTCGTATCAAAGATTGAACTGATAACGTCTGGTAAACAAACAACTTCTATACAAGTGCCTTGTGATGGCAAACTTGACAACTTAAACTCCCCACCCAGTTTTTCAATGCGTTCTTTCATAACTTGTAGTCCAATGCCATTTGATT
>CALHRJ010000419.1 GCA_938038395.1 uncultured Deinococcales bacterium
AGAAAGTAAGCGTTTATTAGAAATTGTCCAACTATTGCGTTTGCGTGCCCAACGAGCAATCATAAAAAAAGGCAGTGATAGCCCTAAAGTCATGATGATGGCAACCCACCAAAAGATAGATTGCAAGAAAAAGCTAGGACGCCAAGAGTCTTCAATCAGCAGCTTTTCGCCATCAAGGAGTTGGATATTACGCCAGTAACTTTTACCATCATCTTTAACGATGACGTTATCGCTTTCGGTTAAACGACTGGCTAATTGTTGAAAAATATTTCTCGATTCAGTATCGGCCACATCAAAATTATAGCTTAGTTTTGTGGGCGTTGTGTTTATTTATGAACTTAGGGTGCTTCCTGAAGGAGTATCTAGACTGAACATTAGATGATTTTATTTAACAGGGACGCAGCTTGAAAGTTTTTTGAAAAGCGAAAATACTTTTATTTGAGCTGAAATTATTTTTAACCAGCCCATGAACTTATTGAAATACATTAGCTAGAATGTCGCCTAGAGCGAGTCTTTCGTGCACCATTGCTTGGTAGACTGAAGTTATGAGATGGTTTAGCACAAAAAGAATTTTGATGGCTTTTGTAGTAACGATTGTGGTAATAATCTACAGCACTG
Source organism: uncultured Deinococcales bacterium (assembly GCA_938038395.1). Taxonomy (GTDB): domain Bacteria; phylum Deinococcota; class Deinococci; order Deinococcales; family Trueperaceae; genus CALGZD01. The sequence goes on from CALHRJ010000419.1 coordinate 619, forward strand.
TATTTAGCACTGTATTGGCGCAAAGTTATCAATGGAAAAATGTTGTTCAGAAGGTCGAGATTTTGCCAAATGGCGATGTAATTGTTGATGATCAACGTACACTCTGGACAGATGAAGATTTTGGTGAAGCTTTTATTTGTCTTGAGCTAGCTAGTGGGCAGAATATTGAACTTTTAGAGGGTTCTGGTGCCGTCGGTGGGAATGTTGGCTCACGTGCATTTACGCAACGATGTGAAGATAATCCGCAAGGTACAGAACTCGTCGTAAAGCACGATCAGCGGATTAAAGAAGGTCGGGTTCGCTATCATTACAAACTTACAGGTACAACCGATGTTTATAGTGATGTCGTTCAGTGGTACTGGATTATTCAGGAACAAAAACACGCTGGCGTAACAGGATATAACTTAACTATCAAAACACCTGCAGGGTCTATGGATAGTCCATACGAAGCTTATGTCCACCGATTTACCAATCGAGAAATACCTACTGTTTTACTTTCTAGTGATCGCACTGAACTCAATGTAAGTTTTAACAACATCCCTAACCGAGATGGTGTTGAAGTACGGTACTTGATGGATCCAGCTCTTTTTACTGTTTCAAGTAACGAAGCAGGGCTAGAAGAACTTTTGAAAGATGAGTTAAAGGTGGCTGGACAAATGGAAACTAGTCAAAAGCGATTTGCAATGCGTAGTTCGCTTTATTGGCTAATTTTACCTTTTCTGTTACTTATAGGTCTTTTTTCTGGCATCATTTCAGCCTTTAATCGACACGGTAAAGAACCAGACCTTCCTAAGATGAAATATGTTTTTGAACCCCCGACCGATTGGCCACCTGCGGGGGTAATGGCACTCATGCAACAAAGTTTTTCTTCTAGTTCGATGGGACCAGCCTTTAACGCCACTGTGATGGATTTAGCGAGGCAAGGCTATGGTGAGTTTAGGTCTGAAGATGGCAAAGGTAAGAAGTTTGAAATGCAGCTCTTTGATAAACCACGTGAAGGGCTTGAGGATTTTGAATTAGACGTTTTGAACTACTTGCATCGTGCAGCAGGAAGTGATGATTACATTGCTTTTAAAGAGCTAAAAAAGTATTCGGAAAAGAATCTTAGTAAATTTTTACCTAAATGGGCGACTAAAGTTCGTTCCTGGACTGAAGCGCAGGTAGGCGGCAAGCTCACAACGGATCAAAGTAGACAGAGCAGAAATAAGTGGTCAATGATTTCAGTTATTGTGGGGCTAATTTGTTTTGCATTTGTTCCTATTGTGCTTGGAGGGGCTCGAGCTGGATTCATAGTTGCTGCAATCATGAGCCTTTTTGGTGGCTTGATGGCTGCAGGCATTTCATTACCTGCTTGGAGACCTGAAGTTGCTGAACAGGTCTATGGCTGGCAAGGTTTTAAGCGTACATTATCTGACTACAGCACTATGAAAGATGCGCCAAATGATTTCTATAAATTATGGGACAGATACTTTTGTTACGCTGCTGGCTTTGGTGTTGCTGCTGCCTTTTTACGTAATATTCAAAAAGCAGCACCCCTAAAAGGTATAGACGAGAAGCAGCTAACAAGTAGCTCGAGCTGGATGGGTAGTAATATGAGCGCTGGTGATTTTGCGAGTTTCTCAAAAGCAGTTTCTTCTATGAGTAGTTCACTAAGTTCTTCTGCGGCATCATCTGGTGGATCGTCATCTGGTGGTGGAGGTGGTGGTGGCGGCGGTAGTAGTGGTGGTCGTTAAAGTTAAAGCTAGTTATTAATACATGCTGTGGTGGGGGTGTCGAGTAAGGCTCGAGCCTCCTCATTGCCATCCACAATACCGAGCAAACACGGTGTAGCCTCAGCCTCTAAACGAAGCACAACTAACTTTGAAATATCTCTTAAACCTTCAGGGTCACTTCCATCAACTCTATAAACAAGCCCAATAAGCTCAGGCACGCGATCATTTATATGTGAAGTCATTTCTGGCCATTTGTAACGCCATTCGAGAACTGTTCCAGAAACATAAGGAAATTGACCCACCTGCTGCCAAACGGTTTGATAAAACTCATTGACTTCTGGACCGTTAGGCGTATGTCTAATAACCTGAATCCAACTACGCAAATCGCCACCAGTTAAAATAATGCGGTAACCACCATAAGCAGGGCACTCCTGAGTAAAGTAGTCAATAGGTGCGTCAGCATCCCAGTTAGAAAGCTTTACGAGGTGACAGCCAGATTCTGTAAGTGGTGTATAGGTTGATGTATAGCCCATAGGAGCAGGTGGCACTTGATATTCGTCAGCTGTACCTTCTTGGGCAAAACTCACTAATGTAAACAAGCCTGATAAAACAATAAACGATAATTTAATATTGAATAGGGTTGATGTTGATAGTAATTGCATACTTTAGCTTATCATTTGCCCATAAAGGATAACGTAATGAGAGGACAAACTAACCTTATATCTTAAGCTTGGCTAGGCATACAACAGGGTATGTTAAAACCTTTCTTTCACCCATCTCGCATTGGAGCCTTATTTGCTTTAATTGCTGTTGCACTTGGTGCTTTTGGCGCTCATATGCTTGAAGATATGATTACGCCTGAACGCTTAAAAACCTTTGAAACAGCAGTGCGTTACCAGATGTATCATGCACTTGGCTTAGTTGCTATCGGTGCATTAGCCAAACCTTGTTGGCGTGCTGCACCGTTTATCATCATAGGTAGTATCATTTTTTCTGGAAGTCTCTACCTTCTTGTCGCAACCAATATTGGTATTTTAGGTGCGATTACGCCTATAGGTGGGGTTTTGCAAATCATTGGGTGGGTAATTTTGTTTTTCCAAGTTGGTAAACCTACCGAAAGTAAACCTACCGAAAGTAAATAAAGAAATCTGATTACATAACTTCGCTAGAACTCAAAACACAGTATTCTTATGTGCCCATTTTATATACTAGCTACCGATGCAGAAGTTCTTTCGTTTAGTCTTAACCGTGATAGTCGTAACAACCGTACTTGGTGCTTTGCGTGATATTGGGCAGCAAAGACT
>CALHRJ010000420.1 GCA_938038395.1 uncultured Deinococcales bacterium
TCAGATACTAGCCCAAACTTAATAGCAGACCTAACACAACCTACCAGCGGACACAGCCGCAATAATCGCCCAAAGTTTATCATTATTGGTGCGGGTATCACAGGTTGTACGCTTGCCTATGAGCTTTCAAAGTGGGCTGAGGTTCATATATTTGAAAAGGGTCGTGTGGGCGAGCAGGGTGCGTCTTCTATTCCGCTAGCTTTGCTTAATCCTTACCGTGGACGTAGTGCTAGGGCGCATGTGGATGATTTAGCGGGACATGAGGTGATGTTAAATCTAGTAAAAGAATTAGGGTCTCTGGGTTTAGAACATGGGATTGAACAAAAAGGCATTTTACGAATTGCCTCAAACAACAAACAAACTAAAAAATGGAAAAAGCATCCTGAAAGTTATAGTGGTATCAAGTGGCTGGAAACAGAAAATTTACCTGAGAACTACAACGCACCTTTTGGCGCATTATTATTCGAAGAAGGTTGCAAAGTTCATCCTAAAAAACTGCTTAGAGCCTTGGTAAATGCAGCCATTGAAAATGGTGCAACACTTCACGAGAACTCCAAAGTAAGCGACATACAAAACGGTAGCATCACATGTAATAACAAAGGCTTTAATGCTGATGCAGTATTTTTATGTGCAGGCTGGGAAGCACCAAAATTATTGAAGCAGCTACCACTTGAACAAACAGCTTCGCTACCTAAATTTCAGATAACTGATGGAGAAGTAATTAGCCTGAACTATCAACCTAATCTCCCCCATCCTATTGCTGGTGCAATTTACGGTGGGCAGCGTGGTTCACGAGTTCATATTGGTGGTAATCATCGGCAACATGGCGAGAGTGACCCAACTGCGCCTGAACAATTACAAGAATCTGTAGGTTGGTTTGTGCCTGAGTTAAAAGAGGCAGAGCAATTGAATGTTTGGACTGGTTCTAGATTAAAGACTGAGGATAGTCATCCTGTGGTTAGGCAGTTAGATTCAAAGCTTTATTTTGTGGGGGCAATGGCAGGACGTGGCTTTTTAGTGGGGTGTAGAGTGGCTCGAGCCCTCTCAAGCACGCTAAAAACTAACCACCACAAATAAAATACCCCCTCTAAAAATCAGAAGGGGTACTCATTTATCTATCTTATTTCTTTATAAGCTTAAAAAGGCTGCATATCCAAATTACGATCCGCTGTACCACTAATCGGCAAGTTCACAGTTTCAACATCCCGTAATCTCGTTGCAGTTGCTTTAAGTTCATAGATATCACCAGGCAAGCCAGAGATTTCATATGATTTACTTGCACCTCTTAAATCAAGTGTAACTGTTGCAGTTTTAGTGACATTGCTTGCTGTACCTTTTGCCGTAATGGTAACGGTATCGCCAGGTCCAGCTAAACCAAGTGCTCTGTCCACACGCAAGACGCCGCTGCCATAAGCATTAGCATTCATATAACTACCATTGAAGTGGGCTGTGCTCTTAAGCTGGTTACGAACTTGTGTAGCATTCCAGCCACTGTTCTGTGACCATACAAGTGCTGCAGCTGCACTAATAATTGGCGCAGATTGTGAGGTACCAAAGAGCAGACCATAGCTACCATTTGAAATGGTGCTCTGAATGCCTTCAGGCTTTGTGCCATTTGGACAACTCGTACCAGGATAAACCGTGCTGATGTCATAGTCGCCACCCGCTGCCATGATATCTATACCAGCACCAGTATGCGAGAAACATGACTTTCTGAATTGACTATTTACTGAACCTACAGCCATAACTGCCGGGTATGCTGCAGGATAAAGTACAGAAGTCTTACCATAGTTACCAGCCGCTGCAACAATCAAAGCACCTCGACTTGCTGCGCTATTGATAGCATTACGAACTGCAGTACTATCTTGGTCAGTACCAAGGCTTAAATTAATAATCTTAGCTGGATTTGGATTGCTATCTACTCCAGCAGCCCAACGAATTGAATTTGCTAAGGCAGCAGCAGTTGTGAAGCTTGCACGGTAGAACACTTTAACAGGAAGTATGCGTACACCATCTTTAGCAACACCCGAAATACCCTGACCGTTATTGCCTGCTGCGGCAATAATACCTGTAATATGCGTACCATGCGTATCACCAGAGAACTCTGGTGTTGGGTCATTGTCTGTACCACTACAACTACTATTTGGACAGAAATCTTTACCTGCTACAAAACGTCCTGCTGGTAAGTCTGGATGTCCAGCACTTCCTCTTCGGTAATCAATACCTGTATCAAGAACTGCAACAATAATATTGTTATTTACCGCAGCTTTTTTATCCCAAGCTACAGGTATACCAGATGCTGCTAAATACCACTGCTTGGTAAAATCAGAATCGTTTGGTAATGATTGAGGGTAAATGTAATAGTTTGGTTCAGCGTAGCTAATGCGTGCATCTCTACTAAGCTGTGCTGCTACTGCTTCAACATCTTGTCCTGCAGCTAGAGCTACAACATCGGCAGTTTTTCCTTGTCCACTTTGAAGTACCTGAAACCCAAATTCTTGACTTAGGTTTTGTAATCTAGCGCTGTAGCTACTACCTAAACTTTGAACAGCTAAGCTGTTGTTATTGAGCTCAACAAGCAACTGACCTTCTACATACTTAGGTCTGCTGTTTGACTGTGTAGCTAGTCTCTGCGAAGCTGTTGCAACTAGCGGTACTTGGAACTTGGACATGTCATTGTCACTAAACAATGTCCCTCTAATTCTTGCGTTCTTCGGATCAGAACTACTAACTTGTACCGTAATAACAGTGCTCTTATTTTTACCACCAGAATTAGCATTTACTGTAACTGCGTAAGTTCCTGGAGGAACATCTTGAGCCACGGATACTCTCACTGATGTTGAGTTTTTACTGGTCACTGGTGTAAAGGCTAACGTGATGCCTGCTGGCAGGTTACCTGCACTGAAAGTTACATCACCGTTAAAGGCACCCACTTTGTTCACAGTTATGTTGCTTGTTTTGTTAGCACGCGTTTCAATTGAAAGTGTGGATGGATTTGCAGAAATACTGTAATCAGGTGCAGGTGCTGTTGCCTTGACAGTTAACGG
>CALHRJ010000421.1 GCA_938038395.1 uncultured Deinococcales bacterium
CATGATGACCCATTCACGAGCATCACTATCTCTTTTGAAAAATTCCATTAGCCAACCCCTTTCATACCAAATAATCCACGAGGTCTGACACTTAGAACAACAACAGCAATTAAGTAGACAACAACTTCTGAATATTGAGGAAATGGTGACGCAGTTGTTAGCGTAGTAGCAAATCCCAGCAAAAGCCCAGCAATTACTGCACCAGAAATACTACCCATACCACCAATAACAACGACCAAGAAAGCTGGTACCAAACGGAGCATACCTTCTCCAGGGTCAATACCGAATACTGGACCATTGATGACTGCAGCAAGTCCTGCAAACATAGCGCCTAAACCTACAACTATTGTAAACAACCTTGTTGAGTCAATACCTAGATAACGCACCATCTCTGGATCACGCATACCTGCTCGAACCATCAAACCAAACTTGGTATAGCGCAATAATACAAAAAGTGCTATTACGGCTAAAATCGCTACACCAATCATTATCAACCTGCTCGGTGGATAATAAATTGACTCTGCACCAGGAATATAGTCTCCTAGATTTATTCTCCGTCTTGCCCATTTGGGGACGTCGAATGATTGCGTCGTACCGCCAAATATCCACCTCATAACCTCTTGCACGATAAGTGCTAAACCAAAGGTTACTAATATCTGATCGGTTACTGCCCGTTTATAAAAGAATTGTAGGAGAACTCTATCAAAAATAATTCCGACTAAAAATAAGATTGCTGGCACGATAATGAGTGCCCAAGGCCAACCAATGCTGTTAGAAATAACAAGACCTACATAAGCACCAATTAGGTACAAGGCACCGTGGGCAAAATTTGCTATCCCAAGCGTACCAAAAATTAATGTAAGCCCAAGCGCAACAAGGACAAATACTGCTCCTAGCTGTAAACTTGTAAGCAACTGTAAAATAATCTGATCTAAACTCATAATATTTTTATACTTCTTGCCAAAAATTACCTGCTGTAGAATCGCCCACAGCAGGTAATGTTTCATGCAGAAATATTAGAAATTAAGCCTCATCACCATATTCGCCAAGATCGCCAGGTCTATCTGGAAGATCTACTGCGCCGTCTTCATAGGTAACATCCGCTTTATCTACTTGTTTCACGATTTCTAGTAGGTCATTGTCGCCATCGCGATCAGCTTCAGCTTTTCCTTTTACGACAAGAACATCGTGGAATGCTTGGTGATCTGATCCACGATAGTCACATGTGCCAGGTCCGATACCAGTAACACTATGATCTTCAAGTGCACGGATTACTTCTGGTGGATAGAAAGTACCAGCACGCTCACATGCATCAGCATATAGAAGGGTCTGAACATATGAAGTATGTGCTGCCTGAGACGGTGGTTGGCCATATTCATTCACAAATGAATTTACAAATGCTTGTGAACCTTCGTCTTCAAGCTTCCAGCTCCAGTTCATTGTACCGAAGATACCTTCGATGTTATCTTTAGCACCTGAAGCCATTAGGCGGCTATAAAGAGGTACGATAATTTGGAAGTCTTTACCATTGACTGTACGCTCTCTCATACCAAAGTCAACAGCTTGGGTTAGAGAATCAACCATGTTTTGACCATAGAAGTTAAGAACCAAGGTATCAGCGTCTGAGTTAAGAACTTGTGTTAACTGAGGGCTAAAATCTTTTGTTGTGATTGGCGTTAGAATATTGTTTTCTGTTGTCCAACCTTCTTTTTCTGTATATTCTTGCATAGAGCGAAGCTGTGACCAACCCCACGTGTAATCAGCAGTTAAGTGATATGCACGACGATCAGCACCGTATTCACTTGCAAGAAGACCACCTAAAGCACGACCAGACATCTCAGTGTTGAAGAAGTATCTGAAGCCATAACGCTTTCTGTCTGAACCTGTTGTGTCATTTGAGTGCGTCAATGCAGCCATGAACATAACTTTAGCTTCTTGGCAAAGACCTTGAACAGCAATAGCTACACCTGAAGATGAGCCACCACTAATCATGATCGCTTTATCACGTTCGATCATTCTGCGTGCTGAGTCACGTGAAGCAGCTGAGTTTGTTTCGGTATCACCAGTAACATAGGTTACTTTTTTACCTAAAATACCTTCGCCTGTTAGTGCTGAAGGCTGCATGGTATTCATCATGCCGCCGTCACCCTCACCATCAAGGTGTTGGACAGCTAGTTCGTATGCACGAAGTTCATCGGCACCTTCGTCAGAATAAGAACCCGTTTGTGGAAAGTTGAAACCAAGTACAACATCTGAACCTGTCACAGGATAGTTACCTAATGCTGGATACTCTTGGGCTCGAGCTAACTGCTGAACACCACCCATACCCAATTGATGTCCAAGAAGAAGCGCACCTGTTGCACCAGCAGTTCCTTTTAGGAATCCACGTCTACTGATGCCATTTTTTGCAGCACCTTTGGCTTTATCATTACTATTTGCCATAGTTAAATCATTCCTTTCGTCTGAATGCAACAACTTTTCACACTGTTTTCGTAGCAAGTTAGATACGTATATCGTAAGGAACTATATATCTAGCAAGACATCTAGTAGAAAAACCTTCGTGTCATTCAGAACATTTTTTTGTAACTTCCGACACGTATTATATCATACGAAAGTTAAAAATAAAGTGTGTACACCATGTGAATAGACAGTTTTAGTAGAAAATGTACACAATGTATGCTCTTCAAACAACTTCTCAAAAGAATAAATATACATAAATATGGCAAAAATCAAATAAATATGTACATTCTAAAGAGAAAATTGTATGAAAATACATCTTTCTTGATTAATTCAAAACTTTACAAAAAATATTTATACGACTTCTCACACAACGTAGTTTCGCTAAGTTCTGATACTAACCATCAATAAAGCATTTACAAAACCCGTAATCTAATAATTAATGTCAAGCATTTCGGGACAAGCTAACACCTTAAGACTTGTATAATTTTAGATTGGCGTTGCTGCCGTGCCAAATCACTAATAACTGCTATACCTCATAGCGTAAGTTATTTTCTATTACTGACAAAAGCATGACAGTACAAGCTGCAAACTAATGCATAAGACTCTAAAAGTCTTTATACATTGAGAATCTAGTGCGCGTAACTTTTGACCTATAGATTTAAACCTAATATCCAATAAGTTACAGAGCTCTAAACGTATAAGAGTGTAAGGAAGTGCCACAATGGCATCATTTAGAAACATCGCAATTATCGCACACGTTGACCACGGTAAAACAACTTTGGTTGACGAAATGCTAAAACAAGCTCAAATCTTCCGTGAAAATCAAGCTGTGGTTGATCGTGTCATGGATTCAGGTGATTTAGAGCGTGAGCGTGGCATTACCATTCTGGCAAAAAATACTGCTGTTGTATGGAAAAAAACTAAAATCAATATTGTTGATACACCTGGACACGCTGACTTCGGTGGGGAAGTTGAACGTGCGCTTGGTATGGTTGATGGTGTCATTGTGCTTGTCGACGCAGCTGAAGGTCCAATGCCGCAGACACGTTTTGTGCTCAAAAAAGCATTGGCACTTGGTTTAAGACCTATGTTGGTCATTAACAAAATTGACCGCAAAGACGCCCGACCTGATGAAGTTGTAGATCTTAGCTTTGACCTTATGGTGGAGTTAGGTGCAACCGAAGAACAACTTGATTTTCCAATTATCTATGCAATTGCTAGAGAAGGTAAAGCTTGGACCGAGTTAGAAGAACCTAAAGACAACCTAAGTGATCTTTTTGACTTAATCCTTGAACACCTGCCTGAACCAATTGTTGATAATGAAGCGCCTTTCAAGTTACAAGTATCAAATATTAGCTATTCTGACTATCTTGGTCGCATAGCAATTGGTCGTGTACTACAAGGTACGCTCAAAAAGAATGAACAAGTCAATCATCTACGCCAAGATGGCAGTAACAAGTTAACACGCATCACCCAAACCTATTCTTTTATGGGACTTGAACAACAACCTGTTGATGAAGTCGTTGCTGCTGATATTGTTTCGCTTTCAGGTATTGAAAATGTTGAAATTGGCGATACACTGTGCCATCCAAGCATTGAAGAGCGTATGCCAGTCATTACAGTTGATGAGCCTACTGTCAGCATTACAGTCAGTCCGAATACCAGTCCCTTTGCTGGTAAAGAGGGTAAGTTTGTTACGAGTAGACATATTATTAACCGTTTAGAGAAAGAGCTTTTAAGCAACGTTGCTTTGCGTGTTGAAGATTTAGGTAACGAATCTTATCGTGTCTCTGGTCGTGGTGAGTTGCATATTAGCATCCTGCTCGAGCAGATGCGACGTGAAGGCTTCGAGTTTGGTGTCTCTCGTCCACAAGTAATTATTAAAGAAGAAGATGGCGTAAAACAAGAACCCTTTGAATATGTTGTTGCCGATGTTCCTGAAAAATCGATGGGTAATGTTATGGAAAGCTTGTCTTCTCGTAAAGGCACGCTAATCAATATGATTCAAGAACAAGGCCGTGCCAAGCTTGAATTTAGCATTCCTAGCCGTGGACTCTTTGGATACCGCAGTCAATTCCTTTCTATGACCCAAGGTGAAGGTCTACTTAATAGTATCTTTGATGGTTATAAACCAATGACTGGTGTACTAAAGACACGTCAAAATGGTTCAATTGTTTCTATGGAGCAGGGTGAGGCTTTTACCTATAGCCTTTTCAAACTACAAGACCGCGGTATTTTCTTTATTGATCCTGGCGAAGTTGTATACGTAGGCATGGTGATTGGTG
>CALHRJ010000422.1 GCA_938038395.1 uncultured Deinococcales bacterium
AAGGCAAGTCTAAGAATAGTTTATCAAGGTATTCTGATTGTAAAAAATAAACTTTAGGCCATACGAACTAATAGTACAAAAGTATTGTAATAGCAGTACACAACTACTGAAAAACTATTTATTGGTGTATCTAGGAATATAGCTACAATTTTTATAGTATTAGGGACTGTAAAAAATAATTTAGGAGTCAGTATGATTACTGGAAACGTTGCAAAAGATGCACTTTCTCTTATCAGTCCCTACATTCCTCACTTAGTACAAGGCTCTATACCCTCGTTGACAGGGCCAAGTGCTGAACAATACAAACGTGCCAAAAGCTTATGGCGTTACATTAAGTCTAAGTTTGAAATAACAGCAGTATCAAGAAGGATTATTGAAGACTTAAAATCAAAACCCCATAATGCTCAGCTTAAAGCTTTTTTTCAGTATCAGCTTTCACAGTTTATACAAAAAGATAAAGAGCTCACCCTCAAAGTTCAGCAGATACTATATACTTGCTAGTTTAATTTAGTAAAGCGTTCGTTAAATAAATCAGCTCTTTGACACTGCAAAAGTTTAAACTTTAGATAATTACTTATGAAAGCCTGTGCTCCCCTACCGCACAGGCTTTTTCTTTTGCTATATGGGATACATCTATGAGTGCAAACTATGTCTGCTGATAATTAGATTCTTGTTCGAATCTAAGAACCATGTACATATAGGGCATTATTTGAAGGTGTTAAACACTTGCAATGCTGTAACAGGACCACCACTCCAAATAACCTCATCATCTGATACGCACACTATCGTACATAGGTTCTTGTCAGCATATCGTATGGCAGAACTAATAGAGTTGTGATGAACAAATGTATCGGTGGCAGGTCTTTTTTGAGATTGAAAAGGTGTGCCGTGTTTTGTAGTGTAGATTGATAGTTGATTTTCATTCAATATAGTCATAGTTGTACTACCTGTATTGTGTTTTTGCAACAGCATGGTCTTGTAGCAAAAGGCTTGGGTTTGTAGTTCCCTTAGAAAGTGTTGCATCTGATGTTGTTAAGACAGTTTCAATAAAGCCAGCTCGGGCACTTAGGTAGTCTTTTGAACTAGAGGGAAACAATGTTGCAAGTCTTAGCTTTTCAAGTTCATAGTGTTTCGCTAGTGTTGGATGCTTAAGCATACAGTCACGAAATTCAATTGCATTTTGCCAGTGTTTGCTTTCAGGATTTGCAAAGATAAGGTGATGTGTAATGACGTCACCCTTTTCTTTGACAAACGTTTGACAAGTTGAATCATTGGATATGCAGCGATAGTTCAAAGCCGCTAGATCCTCTGCTAAGTCTAAGGCTTCTGTTTTAGCGTCACTATAAACTAGTAGATCTAAAATAGCTTTAGCTGCAATATTTGGAATAGCTGTACTACCAATATGTTCAACGTATAGATTTGGTGATTTTAAAGCTCTACGAAGTGCTATAACTTCTATTTGAAAGCGATAGCGCCACGATGGATGATAAGGGGTGAGTGCAACTGAATCTTGTTTTGCTCCAAGCATAGTTATCCTTACTGTTATTAGTATTAGCACACAAAAACTGTTTTGCAAAAATAATGCAACCATCTCTAAATAACATGTTGGAACATAAAGTAGACTAAATAAAGTACTTATGTACTATTCAAAAAGTATAAAAATACCTAGATTGTTTTAGATAAACAGTAAAAGCATCCTAAAAGCGGTATAAAAATACCAATTTTAGTTAAAAAACTAGTATCATGATACTAGTTAAAGAAGTAATGCTAACCCAAAATAACCATACTATTGTGCTGCCTTTCCTAATTTAAAATGAGTAGGTCAATACTAAATATAAGGTGTTAAGTAATTTTTTGGCTTCACCATTAGAAATACAGTCAGAAATAGGTAAGTGGCTTTTGCAGATATAGCATTTGAGTAATTTTCCTAAGCTAGGCTCTAAACAGAAAAAGAAATTACTTTAGAAGGATTTAATTGATGCTTGGTTTAAAACATACAACAGTAAAACTAGTACCGCATAGCTATAAATGGTCTTATCTCTTTCAAGAAGAAGTCCTTAATCTTAGACGTGTACTAGATAATCGGAATTTGAAAGTAGAGCATGTAGGAAGCACAGCACTTAGCAATATAGCTGCAAAACCTATCTTAGATATGTTTATACCTTGCAAGGATCTAGCACAAGCTCTGAACTACGAAGAGGCGCTATCAACGCTGGGTTATACACTCGTAACCGATGGTGCAAACTATACGCTATATATCAAAGGTTCTGAAGAAGCACGTACGCATCATTTAACCTTTACAAGTCCAGAGGGTGATTACTGGAAAGAAACCCTAAGATTCAGGGACTATTTATTGGACCACCCAAATGTAGCGAAAGCTTATGAAGCTAAAAAGATAAGACTTGCTGAACAGTATGCGACAAGTCGCCGTAACTACAGTTCGAACAAAGCTCGCTTCATTCAATCTGTTTTGCGCGAAATCAATCGTTCAGTAGAAGATGTTCAGATTCCTCTCCCCTTACTGTCTACGCATATCAATCCTATAGCGATTACTCAATCTAATATTGAGTGTTTTGTTGATTCAAAAGCTTCCAGACCAGTAGATAATTCACCACCTAGTCCCAGACAGGCTTCTAGGGCTTAGCATACTACCTTATTAATGGTAGAAAACCGCCAGTAAAGACATACAGATCGTACTGTGAAAACAGTTGCAGATTTAGCTGTTCAATACCAGAGTAACACTAAATACTATGATGTATAACATACGCACTTACTTAAGCTGTTTAATTGTTTAAGACTCTTTTTACACCCCTTAAATATGCGTTTTTATTTTTGCTAACAGTTAAACATAATTTCACATTCGGTTATTTTTAGATTTAGAAACTCATGTCTACTTTAAGTAATTAACTTTTCTCTATTGTAATTAACTTTCTTTAATTTCATTTTAATTGCCAACCCCTAAGCTCACAAGATTTACCGTCACTATTGACTCCTGAAGGCGTTTAGGGAAATAATCTCAATTTTTCAAACTGAAAGCTACTTTGTATTTTGTTGCAAAAGTTGGTGTTTTTTAGTACAAAAATACTTATTTACTGTTAGTACTATTGATAACAGTTATTACTTGCTCTGTTAGTTATTTTTTTTGATTTATTACCGTTGCGCTGCAACAACTCAAAACCTAGAAAATTTAAATTTCAACCCAATAATTATCGTTTTGGAGATTGTCAAGAAAAACTTACTTTAGGGCTTAACATTTTACTAACAGCCAAACTTCTATAGTTTGAGGGAGCTTGAATCCTACACGTAGTTGAGTTTGTAAGATCACTCTTACTTGAGTATCTATTACAGAAACAGTTACAACTTAAGCTCTTATCCGTATCCGTCTAAAGCCCTTAGTTCGGTTTATAATTCTGAGATATCTCCTCCCTAAGTTCCATTGTCTCAGAGCTATAACAAACTTAAATCTCATTTCGATAGTCACTCCCTTTAAGTAATAACTTTCAAACAATTTATTTTCAGCTTTAGCATTTTAGTATTTACATTGCTTGCGCCTTCCCCACTTCTGCCCAGCAGGCTTTGTCCCTCCTCCCTACATATGATTTATCATATGTCCCCAAATACTTAATGTTTAAGGCTTGAAAACGAGAACTATCAGTAAGGTGGTCTATTTTTCTAGATATTTATTTAGTGCGTTTAACAGTTTTAGTTTTTCTCCCTATATATGTAAGCAGCGTCTCTACTCTATAGTGGGCTTTATTAAAACTAAAACTGTCGCATCTAAGGTGTTACCTCCCCCCTACAATAATATTCCCTACAATAATACATTTAAAAAACACTCTTTGAGTTGAAAGGTATCTATGTCCGTTAAGCGTCATCCTGTAACAGTTAGACAATTACTCTCCACCATTAGTACTACTATTGACACTAAAGTAGAAAAGTTATTCAAGTTGACTTTAGTTCAAAAACGTCCAAGGCTTAACGCTGTTTCAAAAGTGATTAAGCTAACTTGCTATGATTTCCACGAAGCATTTAATCCACAAAATGAATATAATCGTATCCTTAATTGCCTTGAGCTTCCTTACCAGTCAATTCAAAATATAACCTCTAAAGCAAAAGGTAATTTAGCGCCCCATACGCTTCATCTACTTATTCCATTAGATGATCTAGAGGGTGTGACTGACTACACCAAACTTTTGGCGTCTATTGGTTATTCTTCTGTGATTAACACAGACAAGGTTCACTTATTTATAAACAAACGAAAACCTGCAAGTCAAAAAGTTACTGCAGCTAATGTCAATATTATTGATGTAACCACAGAAGAAGAAGCGCACGAAAAAATGCTACTTCGGAGTTTAGAGCGAAGACATCCAGGTATAAAAAGTACCTTTCAAGACCCTCCCCCATTGAGACTAACTCAAGAGTCTAAATACTATCTCAACTAATAAACATAAAAAAGGCTGCCAACTTCTCCTAGGAAATTAACAGCCACGAACATACGCATTTAGTAGTGTACGTATCCAATTAATGCATATGTCTACCTTAAACTTGCTTAAATAAGCCTACCGTTTTAATAACTACAATTGCATATCTATTTTATTAGCAATATTATTGTTTGCTAATATATAAAAAGAGCTGTTCCCCGCAAGGAAATCCACGGCTCTTTTTATTTTTGCTTTTTCGTACATCTTGCACTTTACTAACTTGCATTGCAGTCGTCTACAAACTGCTCTTGCTTACTCACTTTGTTCACTTACCAACTTGAGTTTTAGTCTTCAAGCTTTGAACTTATCAAAAAGAAGACCACGTACTCTATCTATTGCCTAAAGCTCGTGATCTTCAGTGGTCTTCAAGGTATCCCTACCTTGTGGTTCGGTTTAAATCTCATAAGTATTTCCCCGTTGCGCTTAATACAAGCTCTCCCAGCCTGCAAGCACTTAATACTAAAAGTTCTAGGATCTTCTAGTATAGGTACACTACTATCATAAGTATAGGAATACTGTGTTACCTAAACGTAAATCAGGTTATTAATACTCTTACTTAAATCATGCATGTATTCTAATGATGGCTGTCTTGTTTCGCTACGTTTCCCTACTTTATAGCTATGTTTAGGTATGCCGTATCTTTTGATTTGGGTGTGTAATGTACTTATGTAAGTACGTAGAGATCAAGTCTCTCTCAGCCTAAATAAGACCTATGCAGAGAACAATTGAAATGAAGTTATATTAATCCATGTACTCGTAACTATTCTTTACTACCTAAAACTTAAACAAAAAATAAGCTATCAGCCATCCTACTGGCCAATAGCTTCTTCGTATCCATGTTTGCGAGAATAGTTCCCCCAAAACATAAAACCAAGATACAGTTTAAAACACCATCGCTACCAAAATATAAAAGCAACTTAAATAAACGTTTATTTTTTTTACAGAAATATTTCTGATATATTACTGTTGTTACTTTGACTAAACTACAGCGTAAATGAATATATGAGTATTTGATAGCATAGCTAATAATGGGTATTTGGGGCTATCTACGGTGCTTTGTAGCTATTTGTCAGCTATATTGAGCCTAGGAAATGGATACCTTGTACTATAACTTTTATGCGTTAAGAGTCTAGTGTTTCTTCTACTGCCACAAATATAGCTATTTTTTTACCAGAATAAACATAGTCATTCCTTAGTTCTTAACACTGGACCAAAACAGTAGATTTACCCAAGTTGACCTCAACCTATTTCAGGATTGTTTTTAGGTGAATCTTAAGGACTTTCGAATTTACGTCCTGTTGAGGTGCTGTTAGTTTTAAAGCCATTTACACATGATTTGTTAGCATCCAAGGTTTTAATCTCCTAATTTAATAGAATAATATTGTTTGCCTAAGACGAGCTAGATATAAGGTCTCACGAATGTAATTTCTAGCCCTTAAAAGCGCTTTTAGGCTTCTCTAACGACTTTATCGTTTTCACATTTAAGCGCAGCGTATCTTAGAAATTTTTGAACAAGCAGCTACTTAAGTGCTCTTTAGCTTAACTTACTAAGACACATATGCTTAAAGTCTTAGAATTGAAAGATTAATAACTAAATACCAATAGCTAAAAAAATATTATCGAATGTTGATACGACTGGCTAACACAACAGCATTAGCACTTTTGCCGTATACATTAGTAAGTCAAATTCCCCCTTAAAATTTTCAAAGAAGATGCCTTTAAAAGCTAAGGATACTCAATGAAAATCTGAATAAAAAGTCACTTGAGCTACTAACACTTAGATAACAGCTCACCCTATATAGTTGTGGAGAGAAAGAATCCTACATCGTATTAATTTACACCTCCTTCTCTTATCCGTATCCGTTTTCAAGTTCCTAGTTCGGTTTACAAGTTTTAGACCTTCTCTCCCTATATTTTGGTCATTAGTCTCAAACTTGTAATTCTTTTTTTCATAAACCACTCTCCCATTCAGTTTTATTCTTTATCAATATTTTCACAATTTAGTTCACAACTTAAAAAAACGAGATCTAACAACCATTTGTTACCTCTGTGCGCTATTAGTAGTCTGATTTTTTGACCCTTATAGTACATACTTTAAGTTTTTCTTTTAATTGATGTTGTACTTCTTATAGGCATATTTAGGTTTCGGGCGGAAACCTAAATTGCATAAAGACCTTCTCCCCTGTTTAAACAGAATCAACACGATTAAATGTCTACAAGAAAGGCTCTCTTAATGCTCGGTTTAAAACACACAACTGTAAAACTTGTTCCCTATAACTATAAATGGTCGTATCTTTTTCAAGAAGAAGTCATCAAACTTAGACGTGCTCTGAATGACCGAAAATTGCAGGTCGAACATGTTGGCAGTACAGCTTTGAATAATATAGCTGCAAAACCTATTTTGGATATATTCATCCCCTGTCAAGATTTAACAACTGTTGTAGATTATGTTGAACCTTTAGCAAAACTTGGCTATGAACTTGTCACAGATGCTAGCACCTATAAACTCTTTATCAAAGGCTCTGAAGAAGCACGAACACACCATCTCACCTTTACAAGTTCAGAAGGCACATACTGGCAAGAAACAATCCAATTTCGGGACCACTTGTTAGAGCATCCAGAAACAGCCAAAGCATACGAAGTTGAGAAGATTGCCCTTGCTGAACAATACGCTGATAGTAGACGTAACTACAGCTCAAACAAAGCTCGCTTTATACAATCTGTTTTGCGTGAAATTAGTAGTACAGTAAATAGTACAGTGGCAGTCGTTCAGGCTCCACAACTTCTTCCCATACCTCTCCCCTTACTGTCCAACCATGTCAATCCTAAGGTTCCATTTCTACCTGTTGCCCAATCAGACATTGATACCTTCGTTAACTCTAAACAACAGTCTCTAAAGGCTAGTCAAACCCCTAGATCTCAATTTCAAGAACAAAGTACTAAGCAATTTTAAAATTAGCTAAAAAATAAGTCATTCAATAGTTACTCACTGTGTTGAGGTTATTGAATGACTTGGGCAAACACTGTGTATTAGTCATGTAGTAGTAACATAACAAAACTAATAACACACTCTTCTCCAAAAGATTGATTGTCAATAAATATTACATCATTGTTTTTCCTCTAGGTACTAGAGAAGGCTATACTGCTTTTGTAATGTTTTAATGTATTTGAATACCTATGGTTTAGGTACTGGTATAATTAATTTGAAGTGGTTAGTTGGAAGTTTTTATAGCCAGATTCTCCATACAAAACAGTAAATAGAGCTTCAACTATAAGCGGGTCAAAGTGAACACCTGACTCTTTAGTAAAGAGTGTAATAATATCTTCAATACACCATGCTTCTTTATAAACTCGCTTACATGAAAGCGCATCAAACACATCTGCAACAGCTACAATTCTAGCCTCTAAAGGTATGGTAGTAGATACTAACTTAAATGGATAGCCCTCACCATTCCAGCGTTCATGATGTGCCATTGCAATACTTTTTGCCATACTGAGTAATTCTGAATCCATACGAGATAGTAAGTCTGCACCAATCTGACAGTGTGTTTTCACTAAAGTGTATTCTTCTGCTGTTAGCTTACCTGGTTTATCTAAAATGCTATCAGGGATACCAACCTTACCAATGTCATGCAAGCGCGCTGCTTTGTAGATCAACGCCGAATACTCTGTTGACATACCTAGACACAACGCCAGTTTAGCTGACAACGCCCCCACGCGCTGATTATGGTCATAAAGATTAGAATGTTGGTTCTTGGAGATTTGCTCCAAAGACCTAAAAATCTCAAAATCAACTTGATGATTTGAAAAAGGTCTGCCTATATAAGACGTTATCTCATTTTGGGTAGTGTCATAGGGAAATTCTAAGTTATCTGAATTATTTGCATCATCTACTAACAACTCCCCCACAGAGTCATATACTGTCATTCTCGCTGCTCCCACTAATCATTAAACACAAACTACACTGTTATTGCTAGATAAGTAGATACTCTTATTTTAGCACTGATGCTGTATCCATATACCACAATACAGTACACCAATACTTAATTTATAAGTATTGAATGATGGTATGACTTATTATTTAAAATTGGAAATTATTAGTCTGTGCTTGTAGAATAACTTTTAAACTTAGTGTGTAAAGCCTGTAGTCGTTTACTGGCTCTATACAAACTCGCTTGTTGGTTATCTAAGAAAACAAAAATTTTGTCGTCTTTTCGTACTTCAATAGCATTACTATATGCCTGATGTATAACTTCTTCACACTGCATACAGCGTAATAGAATACCGTAGTCAAATTCTTCTTTAGATACATTACTAACTTCAACTGAAGAAAACCAAACAACATCTGCACCATGACTGCGTTTACCTGAAACAAGCTCTAAACGATCTAAAGATTTGGCTAACTTTTCCATGAACACAGTGCGTTCAAGTTCTATTTTTTCAAAGAAGTTACGAAGTTCACTAGAATTGACAAGTGAGGCGGCATCGGCATAGCACCGCTGATTATTGGTTAACCCCTGAATGAGTGACTCTAGCTCTTTAAAGAGTGCTGGGTTAATCGAGTTAGCTGAACTAGAGTCACCACCCATTTTGGTTTTATGCTTTGTATACTTGTCGTAAGCTGACATCTGGCTAACCTTCGATTCTTGTCTATCTTGACTTTTAAATGTCGTGCACTATTTTTTGAAGATTTCGCTGAAGATTCTGCTTTAAGTTAAAGATAATTATGTAGGAGGAATTCCTATAACAAAAAGATAATTCACGTAGACTCCAAAATTTAATATAGTACGACCAACATTTGAAAAAGTTTCTGCTTCTTCTCCTAAAGTATAAGCCTTAATCAGAGCTAGCAATAGACCTAGCCATACTCCAAAAAGGCATATTTTGAGGTATCAACATACCAAAAAAAATCGAAGGTAAGTTAAAGTTAAGTTTTTTATTTTTTATTTTGTTTATGCGTCTGTGACGGCATATTAGTAGCTTATCTTATATAGATGCTAATTAATATGCTCTAAAAAAAGACTACTATTAATGCAAGAAAACGAGTACATTATTGAATATTTATAGTATTAGATTACTAAAAGTACTAGTATAGATGTACTATTTTAAAGAAAGTAATAATTTAAAGCTAAAAAAGCTAGCAATACTGCGGTATTTGCATATAAAAGTCACTCAAACACTTGAAAGCCTACTTAAAGACTAGGTACTTCAAACTTGAAGTACCTTTAATCCCCAAAGCCACCTTCAATAGCCCAAACAACAGCTTCGGCACGTGTATGCACATCAATTTTTTCATAGATAGTACTTACATAATTACGAATGGTCTGTTCTGCTAAACCAAGTACTGTGGCAATTTTTTCATTGTCAAACCCTTTAGCAACAAGTCCTAAAATTTCTTTTTCTCGTTTTGTCAGTTTAACTTCGTCATAGTCGGACTTCGCACCAAACTGCCATTGCACAAGCTTTTCAACAATAGGCTGGCTAAACCATGTAGATCCTTTATGTATAGAATGAACTGCTTTGGTTACAATATCAGGTGCTTCTTCTTTTAGTAAATAACCTTCAACCCCAACCTTAATAACTTCTCGAACATAAATATCATCATCGTGAGCACTAAGCACCAGTATCTTCGTTTTTTTACAAGTAGCCTTAATACCAGCAATCAGGTCAGTTAATTTAGGTCCTGGCATACTTAAATCAAGCAACAACACATCAGGGTTCTGATCTTTGCACACAACCTGTGTTTCATAACCATCACTAGCTTCTCCAACAACTTCAATAGAACCATCATGTGTTAAAATGCTATTGATACCATGTCTAACAACAGGGTGATCATCAGCTAAAACTACACGAATATTATTCTGCTCTATCTTTGTGTCCTGCCCACCACTAGCTTGCATAGTCATAATTTAATTATCCATTTCATAAGGTAGGGTCAGCGTTAACGTTGTACCCTTATTTTTTTGTGATTTTATAGCAAGGTGACCGTCCATCAGGGTCACTCTTTCGTTAATACCAATCAGCCCAAAATGCTGACTATCGGAGAAATCATCTATATCTTCAGGCACCTTAAAACCAACGCCATCATCTTTAATGGTCAAAACTAAACTTGTAGTTTTAGTTTGTTTTATAACTAATTTAACAACAACGTTTTTAGCATTAGCATGTCGGATAATATTAGATAACCCCTCTTGTGCTGAACGGAATAAACAAAGATTAATTGGTATAGGTAAGTCACCAACATCGTCAACTTTAAGCGTAATCTTTGGAAAGGCACGCATACTTTGCCTATCACGTTCTAACAGTGCAACATAACTTTCAAGCGCAGATTGAAAACCAAATTCTTCAAGACCCACTGGACGCAAATCACTGATAAAGCTTCTCAGTTGTTTGATTGAATCAGTCAACTTACCACGCATATCCTTTAAGTCATCAGCATCAACTGTAAAATCATCTTTTCTATCTAGTAAGCCTTCAAGACTCGCAAGTTCATAGCTAAAGCCCATAAGGTCTTGCACAATGCCATCGTGCAACTCTCGAGCCAAACGTCTACGCTCTTCTTCACGGCTAACTGCTAAGCGTTGATTGATTCTAGCTAAGGTTATTTCAGCAATTTTCTTTTCAGAAACATCTTGAATAATCCACGTATAACCCAAGCGTTCTCCATCACCATCAAAGATAACAAAACCAACGGTTTCAGCAGGAAAAGCATCACCATTTCGATGTGCATAACGAATGTTGTCTGTATGGATTTTTTCTTGCTCTTCTGTATAAAGATTATTAAATACAGATAGCTGATCCTCTTTGGCAGAAAACAACTCCCAGAACATCAGACCATCAATTTCTTCGATTTTGTAACCAAAGAGTTTCACCGCTGAAGGATTGATGTTGAGAATTTTGCCCGATAGATTGGTAACAATAACAGCGTCAAGTTGAGAATTGAAAATCGATTGATAGTTTTCTTGACTTAAGGCGAGTGCCTTGCTTATCTTGTTATTTTCTGTAACATCAAGGAAGTGAGCAATTAGGTAATTGATAGTTCCATTGTCACTGCGACTAACTGAAATTCCAATGATGCTAACAACTGCGCGACCTTTTTTGTTTTTTAATTTCTTTTCGTAATAGACGCTATTGCGAGCGCCTACTTCAATTTCACTAAAGAGAATATCTGTTAAGGTTAAATCATCAGGATGGGTAATATCACCAAAAGTTTTACCCACTAACTCTTTTTGATCATAATCAAGCATAGAGGCTAGTGCATTATTAGCTTCCAAGATAAGACCTGTAGAAGACAAAATACCAATACCAATCACTGCATTATCAAATGCGTGATTAAAGCGTTCTTGTAAGGCAGTTCGAGCTAACTCGGATTCTTTTTGCTGAGTTATATCGTTATATGAGGTAACAACATTCGCTACTTCCTTACTTTTATTTCTGATAATACGACTATTAACAGATAGATCTTTTGTTGTAAAACTTTCTTTCAAACCAGAAAGTTCTTTTGGTAGACTATCTTTAGCTTGAATACGTAGTTCAAGGTTTTTAACTTCTGTGCCTTGAAGCGCTAACCCCAAAGGTGTTTCATTTTTAGTTAAGGGTACATCACTATCTGGTATATAAAGATCAAAGACGTTTTCTAATCCAGATTCTTTGAGATATGGATAGCTATCAATCGCAAACATTTTCTTAGCCACAGCGTTGCTATAAGTTCGGTTGCCTTCTGCGTCATAACTAATTATGCCATCAGCAGTATTATCAAGCACAGCTTTCACAAAAGCTTGTTCACCTGCAAGCTGCTGCTCATAGATTTTTTGTTGGCTGATGTCACGTCCTTCAGCAATCACATAGTTAGTCTCACCGAGTTCATTCTGAACAGGTGAGAATATTGTATTTATAGTTAATTTTCCTAAAGGGGTAGTGACTGAACTTTCAAAATGAACTGGTTTACCAAATTGACAAACAGTCTCAAAATTCTGTTGAAATAGGTCTCGCTGAAAAATATCATCACTCGATAAGTTAAAAAAAGATTTACCAATACTTTCTTCTTGAGTTAATCCAAGAAGGTCTAAGAATTGTTGATTTAGTTTTATAACTTCACCTTTGGTATTTAGGAGAGCGAATAAACCAAAAGCGTGATCAACAAGAATATCTGAATATTCTTGATTTAGTAGGGCTGTCATACAACAACTCAACTCCAACGAATACATTATTTAGATTCTAGGTTAAGGTTCTAAGTTGTAAGCATGTGCCAGTAACATAAACCTAAAGATAGGGGATTAACCCAGGAAATCTAATAAAAGCGAAACTTACTTTTTTCAACAACACAATTACCTAGTAGTATTTAAAAATTAAAACACTGTAATGCAATAATCAAAATACCATAATAACATAGTACACCTGTACTATGTCAAAGAACTGACTGCACCTAACAATTCAGTACAATTTAGGGTGAATCTAGTAGATTTAAAAGTATAAATTAACTGAATCTTGACCTATTGGGTACTAATCAATAGCACTTCCAAATTAACTTTAGGCTAGTTGGCATCGTGGATTTGATTGGATTTCACTTAAGCTGAACTATGATTTTTACTAAGTATCACTCAATTATCTATGGTATGTGAGTCTTAAGTGAAAAATAGAAGTCGATGGGTTCAAGCTATAGGTATTATGATACTTATCGCATGATTTGTAATAGTATTGTGATACCTTTTACTTATTTTGTAGTAGTATGGTAATACTTTATCATCCAGTATTGATATACTTGTGGGACAGTAAAGGTACTTCAGAGATAAAGGTATAAGAATTGGACAATAATAATGCTTCCAAAACAATTGCGAGTCGCTTTAGTGGATGATGAAATGTCTTTCCTTAATTACAGCAGCGCATTATTCGATAACTCTAAAGAATTTGAAGTTGTGTATAAAGCCCTAGATAGTCAAGATGCTCTCGATGACATCCCAAGTAACAATTTAGATTTTGTAGTGGTTGATGTAAATATGCCTAAGCTTAATGGCTTTACATTGTCACGCCGATTATTAAAACTACAGCCTAATCTAAAAGTTGTTATTGTTAGCAATTCTTATAACGAAGTTTTTTACACCTTAAGTAAAGATCTTGGGGCAACTGCGTTTTTACCAAAGCGAAACTTTAGCCTTGAAGCATTACGTTCTTTGGCAAACACTAGCTAAGGGTTTACCTCTGTTAATTAGTAGTATTTGGTTTTTAGGGAGTCTACCTAATCTATGCAAAACAATAAATTGTTTTGCATTTTTCTTTTTCAATCAATAGAGGCTTTTCCCATTTATAATGTTACAAACTAACCACCAATAGATACGTGGGTCTCTTCCCTATCTACTTTTGACGGAAGTCTGTTTGTTTGTGATTTAAGCACTACTTTGCTTGCTTGTTTGAATTTTTGTACATAAAGTAAATGTTCTACGTTAAAGGCAAAATCACTGTCAGTTTTCATGCGAGTTGAAAGTTGATGTCTGAAGATGGCGTTTACAATTTCATCAGTAGGTCTGGTTTTTATATCCTCAATTAAATTTTTGGTAAATTCATATTTTTGAAATTCGATTTGTATGTGCTGCCATAAACTTCTACCACGCTCTTTTTGCTCACTATTTAAAGCACTCTCTGCTCCATAGGCTAGACAAGAGCTTATAAGAAGCACCGCATCTCTAGAAATGTCTTCAATAATCACTATCTGCTCCTAATTGTATTGCACACCTTTAATCATAGGTGAAAAATAGTTATGCTTTGTAGGTGTAGGAGTTGATAGTTTTAAGTAATGAGATACTGTTGCAATCAGTAAGAT
>CALHRJ010000423.1 GCA_938038395.1 uncultured Deinococcales bacterium
AACTTGGTATCCGTATTACAGAATTACTCAGATAAACTCAAGGAGGAAAGCTAATGGCTTTTGACAAAGATGCAATGATTGAAAGTTTAAGCGGCTTAACCGTTTTAGAACTAGTTGACTTAGTAGACGCACTTAAAGAAAAGTGGGGCGTTGAAGCAGCTGCAGCAATGCCAGCTGGTATGATGATGGCTGCAGGTCCTGCTGCAGGTGGCGATGCTGGCGGTGGCGAGGCTAAGAGTGAATTCACAGTAGTCATTAAGAGTGCTGGCGATAAGAAGCTAAATGTTATTAAAGAAGTACGTGCTATCACAGGTCTTGGTCTTAAAGAGGCTAAGTCACTTGTTGAAGAAGGCGGCGCAGTTAAAGAAGACGTTAGCCAAGACGAAGCTAACGAGATTAAAGGCAAGCTAGAAGAAGCTGGCGCGACAATCGAACTGACGTAAGGAAACACTGGGATGTAGTGTGTATTTGTAATGCGCACTAAGATAATGGGGTGAGTTTGTAATATAGCTTACCTCATTATATTTTGTTTTATGTATATCATCCTTTTGCACTAAGTGATTCCTAATGAATTACCTTGGAATTACTGTGTTTAAGTAATGCTTTATTGAGTAAGGTGTGTTTATTCAATAAAGAAGATAGGTAAGTTATAAGGGTTTTGTAGCGGTAGGGCATATAAATCTAATAACTAGTGGTACTAGGAACAGATTAGGTTCACGTTTCAAAACAAAACGAGAAGAGTATTTGAATGACCTAAGTTGTCTTACCAATAGGCGATTTAGTATTCAGATAAACAATATTATAGAAGTATCTAGCAAGCAAACAACCTCTTGGTGTATCTAGTATTTTAGGATAAGAGATGCCTAACAATGTTGCTGTTTCAGATAACCAGTACGCTAATCGGGAAACATGTTTTTAGGCCATTTTTAGACCATGTTGTTGTCCTGCCTGACGGTATGTCAGGGTTTGGGTGTTAGGGTTTGTTTGCATCAAACATATTTTACTACAACAAAACTATTTATCAGCAAAGCGAATATACAGTTAGTATACCTTGTTTTTGCCTTTTCTGCATGAAAGAGATTCTATAATTCTTTCAGTCAGTGTTTTATCTAGCTACTATTCGGTAGTTAGTGCCTTATTGGGAATAGTATCAAATGCGCAAGTTAGTTTGATATTTAGAAGAAGTAATGTGTTAAGCGTAAGGAGAACAGTGTGCGTGAGATAAGAAAGTTTGGTAATATTCGTGAAGTTATCGAATTGCCAAACCTAACAGATGTACAAATCAAATCTTACAAGAAATTCTTGCAAGATGGTGCTGGACCACAAAACCGTCAGAATGTTGGTTTGCAGGCAGCGTTCAAGGAAGTTTTTCCTATTGATGAAACCGAACGTGGTCGTCAAACAGGGTTGGTTCTTGATTTCTTAGAGTATTATCTAGAAGATCCTGAGTTTACACCTGAAGATTGTCGTGAAAAAGATCAGACTTATCATAGTAGTTTATTTGCAAAGTTACAACTTGTTCATAAAGACACAGGGTTGATTAAAGAAGATCAGGTTTTTCTAGGCGATTTACCCCTTATGACGCCTGATGGCTCTTTTGTTGTTAACGGTGCAGATCGTGTAATTGTTTCACAGATTCACCGTTCTCCTGGTGTTTATTTTGTTTCTTCACCTAAAGGTGCTGGCAAAGCTTATATGGCAAGTATTATCCCAATGCCTAAGCGTGGGCCATGGATTGAAATTGAATTTGATAACAGCGATGTGCTGTGGATGAAAGTCAATAAGAAAAAAGTTCCATTTACGCTTATGTTGCGTGTACTTGGTTTTGGTGATGAAGATATTCGTAACCTATTTATGGGTCATGAAAACTTTATTGAAGCAACACTTGAAGAAGATGGTAATAGTGGCGCAAGTGTCGATGAAGCACTCCTTCGACTCTTTACATTGTTACGTCCAGGGGATCCTCCAAAAGTAGATAAAGCTACAGGATACCTATTTAGCTTACTTGCAGATACACGTCGCTATGACTTAGGTGATGCAGGCCGCTATAAAATGAATAGCAAGTTGGGGCTTGATTTTGAGCAAAGTACTTTACTTGGTTTTGAAGATGGTCGTTTTGTTGACTATGGTTTAATTCCAACAGTTCAGTATTTATTTAAACTTAAGACTACTGCTGAAGATGAGCATCACTTAACTAAAATTAAGCTACGTGGTGGCGCTAATGAAGTAGCACTTCGTGAAGATGATATTGATCACTTAGGTAATAGACGTATTCGTACTGTGGGTGAGCTTGTTGCTGACCAGATTCGTGTGGGCTTAGGTCGTATGGCACGTGGTGTACGTGAGCGTATGCTTCTTGGTAATCCTGACGCTGCTACGCCTCAAAAGCTTGTGAATAATCGCCCGATCGTTGCCTCTTTGCGTGAATTTTATGGACGTAGTCAGTTGTCACAGTTTAAGGATCAAGTAAATCCTCTATCTGAGATTCGCCACAAGCGTCGTATTTCGGCTCTTGGACCTGGTGGTCTTACGCGTGAGCGTGCTGGTTTTGATGTGCGAGATGTACACCGTACACACTATGGTCGTATCTGTCCGATTGAAACACCTGAGGGTGCCAACATTGGTTTGATTACCTCTCTTGCAAGTTACGCCCAAATCAATAATCTTGGTTTTATTGAAGCGCCTTATAGAAAAGTAGAAAAAACAACTGTTACTGACGAAGTTGTTTATATGACTGCACATACAGAAGATGAATATATTGTAGCGCAGGCAAATACGCTTCTTACTGAAACTAGTGAGTTTGAAAAAGACCGCGTCATTACACGTAGGCGTGGTGAGGCTGAAGTTCATGTTGGTGACAATGTCGACTATATGGATGTTTCGCCAAAGCAGCTTATTTCTATTCCAACATCGCTCATTCCATTTTTGGAGCATGATGATGCTAACCGTGCGCTAATGGGAGCAAACATGCAATCCCAAGCGGTGCCGCTTATTAAGACTGAAGCACCTTTTGTGGGTACAGGTGTTGAAGAACGTGTGATTATTGATTCCGGTACGGTTGTTATATCTGAACATACGGGTGAAGTTGTTTATGTTGATGCCAGTAAAATTGTTATTAAAGATGAAAAACTAATTGACCGTGAGCAACGTCTGATTCGGTTTATGCGTTCAAACCAGAATACAAACATTGATCAAAGACCGATGGTTAGTGTAGGCGATAAAGTTGTTAAAGGTCAGGTTATTTCTGATGGTCCTGCGTCTGAAAATGGACGTTTGGCATTAGGTCAGAATGTACTGATTGCAATTATGCCATTTGATGGCTATAACTTCGAAGATGCGATTGTGATATCTGAAGATCTTGTTCGTCATGATTTTTATACCAGTGTTCACATTGAAAAGTTTGAAAAAGAAGCTAGAGATACCAAATTAGGTCCTGAGAAAATCACCCGTGATATTCCTGGTCTTTCTGAAGCAGCCCTTCGTGATCTTGACGAAGATGGTGTGGTTCGTATTGGTGCTGAAGTTAAACAAGGTGATATTCTTGTTGGACATACTAGTTTTAAGGGTGAAACTGAACCTACACCAGAGGAGCGATTACTGCGTTCAATTTTTGGTGAAAAAGCTAGAGAAGTTAAAGATACAAGTTTACGTGTACCATCTGGTGATGGTGGCATTGTGCTTCGTACTGTTCGCTTTAAGCGTGGTGAAGAGGGTGTTGAACTTAAGCCTGGTGTACAGGAAATGGTTCGTGTTTATCTTGCTCAGAAGCGTCGCTTAACAGAAGGTGATAAGTTAGCAAACCGTCACGGTAACAAAGGTGTGGTTGCGAAAATTCTTCCGCCTGAAGATATGCCTTTCCTTGAGGATGGTACACCAGTAGATTTAGTGTTTAACCCACTTGGTGTTCCTTCTCGTATGAACTTAGGTCAGATTCTTGAGACGCACTTAGGTTTAGCTGCTTATAAAAATAAGGTTTCTTATGTCACACCTGTGTTTGATGGAGCAAATGAGCATGAGATCAAAGACTTGCTCGAGCAAGCCTGGGAAGTTTCACACCAAGAACTTGCAGATGGCGGCTTCACGACAGACAAGCGTGAGCAAGATGTTATTGTTCGTGCTGCAAAACTAGG
>CALHRJ010000424.1 GCA_938038395.1 uncultured Deinococcales bacterium
TATATGCTTGTATTGCCGAGACTGTGTTACTAGGTTTATCAGGAATATCTGAAAACTTTTCTTATGGTCCTTTAGAACGCACAAAAGTACAAAGGATTCGGCAGTTGAGTAAAGATCATGGTTTTGAGGTTCTTGCGAAAGAAGCTTGAGAGATAGCTACGTTTAGAGGATACTTTAGCTTAACCAAGGCTATCGATTGTCTTTTGAACGCATTTTTGTGGGTTCTATTTTTCAGCATCAATATGACGCTAAGTCACTAGATATTATGTCGATATATTGTCAGCTTACGATGCTGTTTATTCAGGATTAACTTGGGTTTATACCTGTTTTAACTCTACTGTTAATCTTGCCGTTAACTAAGAACAATCACAGCCCAACGTTAGAGATGATGAAGTCCTAAAGGTCAATTTAATAGTGCGGGAATGCTGCGGGCATAGCTTATTTTGTATGCTTGCCTTAGTAAATCTCTAGTAAATCTCTAGTGAGGTTTGAAACTATTTTTCTGGGAGGAAAAATGAAGAAGATTGTCTTAATGTCATTTCTGGTGTTTGCAGTATTTGTATTAAATGCATGTCAAACAACAGATCTAAACCTAGAAGCTGGCGTAGTCACGCCAGAACTATCTACAGAGGTACCAGCAGCCCATACCCCACTAAGAAACAGTCCTGTAGATGTTATTGGCGACTTCATAGTGCCACAAGCTATTTCACCGCAAGCGGTTTCTGTAGCCAGTGGCAATTTATTCAGCAACGGTGGTTTTGAATCAGGTCTAGAAGGTTGGACAGGTTGCGCCGCAGGTGCAATTGAATCGTCGACAAGTGCATACGAAGGTACTAAAGGACTGAAGGTTAATGCAGGGAATTGCTTTTACCGTTCAGCAGAAGTAAGTGCAGGACAAGACTTAATTCTAAGCTGTTATGTACGCTTGCAGAGCGGTAGCGGTTGGACTGGTATGGGCATGGGCTTTGCAAATGCTAGCTGGACAACCATTGGCAATGCACCGACAACTGTTATTTCAGGGTCTAGCTATGCCCGTTATGATGTTAAGGCAACTGCACCAGCAGGTAGTAACTATGCAAGCATGTGGTTGTATACCGATAACCCAACCCTAGTAGATAACTGTAGCCTGATGTTGGAAACAACACCGCCGCCACCGCCACCAGCCACAGGTGAAAACCTCTTAGAAAACGGTGGTTTTGGTTTTAGAGATTTTAGTCAATCACCAACCAGACCAAGAGACTGGACGATAGGCTGTGCTGGCGAAGTAAGCACTAGCAATGGTGTTATTACTAGACTTGGTAGAGGCATCGTAATGTCAGGTGGTGCCTGTGTTGATCAAGGCTTAAGTGCTTCTGATATTGCAGAAATCAACGGTCAACTATTTACCTTTAGTTGTCTCGCTAGAAACACCCAAGGGTACGCTGCATTGAGTATATTCCTTGATGGTCAACCTATCAGTAAAGTTATTCCAGTATCGCAATATTATCAACTGGTTGAAATCCAAGCCACTGCAGGACAAATCAGCAATGGTTTTGTAAGTATCTATAGTGAAGGTCGTCTATCGCTAGATGAGTGTGGACTTGCTCGTGGTACCTTAGGGTTTAAACAAACTCCTATTATAGAAGTACGCAATGGCATAGCAGGTACAGAAACAGTTAATTCTGCAGAACCACGAGAAGTACTGGTACAAGTTAAAAATTCAGGTAATGTGTTACTCACAAGCTTAACTGCAAGTAGCGATACCTTAGATTGTAGTCTTAATAGTACGAATGTACAGCCTGGGCAGATTGTCAACTTTAACTGTACAACTATAGTTCCAGCACCAGGTGAAACATTCACAAGTATAGTTACTGCAACAGGAACGACTGCTGCTGGTGCAACTGCGACTGCCACAGATGGTTATACACAAGTCAATACTGGTTCGGTTGATCCTGGCGCTAATCTGCTTGAGAATGAATTTTTCAGAACATTAGATGCCAATAACAAACCTACAGATTGGAACAAAGGCTGTGGTGGCACTTGGAACGGTACTGAATTTCGAGGTACAGCTGCTGTAGAGCTATATGGCGGTGCATGTATGGATCAAGCTTTAAATGCGGATGAAGTCGCTGCCTTAAGTGGTAAGAACTTTACACTTCAGTGTAATCTAAGCCAAAAAGGTGGCTATGCATCTATGAGTCTATTCCTTGATGGTGTTGCAACAAGTAAAGCTATTCCAGTTACAACAGCGGCAGATGGCGATGAAATCGTTGTGCTAACAGGGACTGCTGGACAAATAAGTAGTGCTTTTGTAAGTTTCTATAGTGAAGGTACTGCTGCCAACAATCTTAAACTGCGTTACTGTAGCTTGAGAATTACGAATTAAGAGCTTTAGAAAATACAGTAAAGCTAATAGCGATAGCTACAAAGTCGTTTTTAAATTGAGCTAGCCCATAAGGAGTGGATATGATTTCCACTCCTTATTTTTTATCGCACCAATTAAACAACTTGTAGAACAATCTTGCCCCGTGTGTGCCCAGTCTTATTCAGTGCATGGGCTTCTAAAGCATCTGCTAGTGGCAAGACTACACTCACGATAGGCTTTATAGCACCAGCGTCTACAAGTTTAGCAATTTCTGCCAATTGTTCACCGCTAGGGGAGACTACGACCAAAGCACTCCCAACCTTGTACTGTTCAGCCAAAGCTTTATCTGGCTCAGGACGAACTATAGATACAAGAAAGCCACCCTCTTTCAAAACAGACCACGAGCGACTTTGGGTTTCACCAGCAGCATTACCAACAGTGTCATAGACAACATCAACCTTTTGACTAGCATCTTTCAGAAGCGCTTCAAAGTCTGTGTTGTTGTAGTCGATAAATTCATCTGCGCCAAGTTCAGCTATGAAAGCTTGGTTGTTGGCTGAACCTGTGCCAATGACATACGCGCCTTTTGCCTTGGCGAGTTGTACTGCAAAGCTACCAATGCCCCCTGCTGCACCGTGAATGAGTATGCGCTGCCCCTGTTGCAACTGTGCGGTAAGTATCAAGGCTTGCCACGTGGTTAGGGCTACCAGTGGCAAAGATGCAGCTTCTACAAAACTGATGCTCGCAGGTTTAGGGGCAACTTCTACAGCACGCACTGCTATAAACTCTGCGTAAGCACCTTGTCTAAAATGGTCAGGTTTTGCAAAGACTGCCTCACCCACCTTAAAGTTTGTAACTGCGCTGCCAACTGCTTCGATTGTGCCAGCTACATCCCAACCTGGGATTAAGGGGAGTTCCATTTTTGCAGCTAAGGGATGCGTGCCTGCACACACTTTCCAGTCTATTGGGTTTACGCCTGCTGCGTGAACACGTATGAGTACATCGTCTTTGTTTAGGGTTGGGAGAGGTGCGTCTTCGTAAGTTAAGTGGCTTTGGTTAGTGAAGGCGTGGATACGCATGGCTTTCATGTTTTTTGCTGAGGGTGGGGTGGTCATGATAGGTCCTTTTGCGATTGGAAATTTTAAGAATAGTTTGTGCTATTGTGAAAATAATAATACATTCAAATGATTGGGTGAACCCATGAGTGGTACAATTTATCTCCTAAACGATTCAAAACAGTTAGTTGAACTTCGTGAATCTTCCTATAATTCCGAAGCCCTGCTTCAAGAACTTCTTGCAAGCTATCCTAAACTGCTTGCAGGCGATCAAATGAATAGCGATGACCCACGCCGTTGGCTGCTGGTCCGTCGTGAAATGCCTGTTCCAGATGAAGCAGCAGGCGCTGGAAGATGGTCACTGGATCATCTTTTCTTAGATCAAGAAGGTGTGCCTACCCTCATAGAAGTAAAACGTAGTAGCGATAACCGCTTGCGCCGTGAAGTCGTTGGACAACTGCTTGACTACGCTGCAAATGCAATGTCTTACTGGTCAGTTGAACGTATTCAGGCTGAATTTGAACATCAATGTGAACAAGATGCAGTTAAGCCAGACAAGCGATTAGCTGAACTCCTAGACCTGCCCGAAATTGTAGATGCAGATACCCTCGATACTTCTGAGTTCTGGCAGAATGTTCAAAGAAACTTGCAAGCAGGTAGACTTCGCTTGGTCTTCGTTGCGGATGTCATCCCTAAAGAATTGCGCCGTGTAATCGAATTCCTAAACGTTCAAATGAATCCTGCTGCAGTACTTGGTGTAGAGGTTAAACAGTATGTAGGTGATGGTACACAGGATGGACTCAAAACGCTTGTGCCACGAGTCGTTGGACAATCGGTAGCGGCTGAACAAAAGCGACGTGCAACATCAAACCAAACACCACACTCTACTGAAAAATCGTTTTTTGAAACCTTGCCAGATAATGCTTCAAAAGAGACTGTTGCTTTTGCCAAAGAAGTGCTTGAGTGGAGCAAGAAAAATGCAACTTGGATTTATTGGGGTAAAGGTTCTTTTATTCCAATTTTGACAGTTGGTGGGGAAAAGCATCATTTCATTTATATACGAGATAGTGGTCAACTTGAATTTCCGTTTCAACATATGAAGAAACCATTTGACACAATCGAATCTAGACAAGAACTAATGAATGAACTTCAACCTTTGAAAACTTTGTCTGCTGAGGACTACGGCAGTAAACGTCCTAAGTTTGATATGGCATTGTTCACCACAGAGGAGAGTAAAATATTATTTTTTGAAGTTTTGGATAAGTTTGTTGAAGGTGTCAGGCAAGAACATGTATGAGTGAAACGTGTTACCAAGCGTGCGTCAATTATTTGAAGGACAGGTTTCTATCTGATTTCATTTTACGGACTCCACGGTCATTTTCTGCGGTCAATTTTCCGCCGTCAATTTTATAGTAATAAA
Source organism: uncultured Deinococcales bacterium (assembly GCA_938038395.1). GTDB lineage: Bacteria > Deinococcota > Deinococci > Deinococcales > Trueperaceae > CALGZD01. The sequence continues at coordinate 4,820 of CALHRJ010000424.1, forward strand.
TCTACAAACCCACTAAATATTGCTCCCTGATGAATCATGGTATAGAAATTCTCTGATTTCAATTTCGTTTAAATACCCATTGTAATCACGTTGAAATTTCCCAAAAATATTTGAATATCTGAAACAAGACCTTTTTTGCCAATTCAAATATTTATCAAAATCTTCGTATGAACAATATATCGTAGATACAACATTCATAGCGCTATCAAATTTAACAGAATCTACAATATCTCCATTGGCATTTCGATTGTCTTCAATCGTATAGTTGAAACTACTATCCAAGTTCCTAT
>CALHRJ010000425.1 GCA_938038395.1 uncultured Deinococcales bacterium
CCCAATGTGTACAGCCGCCACCTAAACTAATGTAGCGTTCCACAACTGCTACTTTTTTATCACTTTTGACGGCCTGCATTGCAGCACCTTCGCCACCCGGACCTGTTCCAATTACAATTACATCGTAGTCATAGTTCATAAGTTGTCCTAATTGTCAGTAAAATAAACTGTCCAAAATATGAGGCTGGACAGTACACGTTCATAATTTATAGCCTAAAGCACAAGGCTGATGTAATGCAAATGTAATGGGGAAGATGGGTGCGTCCCGTCAAAGGTTGAATAAATATCTAAGCTAATCATTGGCTTATGCCAGTTCACAGGGACGCACCTTGGAAGTCTTTTAAAAAGCAAAAAACTTCTATTCGTGTTGAAACACTTTTCAACCTTGACTAGGACGCACTCGGGGAAGATTAGCTTTGGGAGGCAAGTGAAGCGAGTGATAAAGATTTTTTGTCAATTGCTAAAACTAAAGTTGAATGCAAAGCTAGCTTTTGTTATGTTCAATTAAGGCGGTACCAATAAGGATAACCCCTAAAAAGATGCCCCACAGTTGACTGTTTATGCTTGCACCACGACTTAAACTAAATAGTGAAGCTATAATAGATAAGACACCAATAATAATCACAATTGACATGGTTGTTTTGATGTTTTTCATAGTGGCATTATGACTCAAAATTCATAACAAATGCAAAAGTGACTTTTTTTGGTTTATGAATGACTAGAATGTATACGAGCCACACTCTTTACCTTTAGAGGTTTTAGGAAATACTGCTATTGCCTTGTGCATTTCAGCCTCATTGATAATTTCTTTGGGTGGCAGATGTACTAGTATAAGTTCGCCCTTAATGTTTGCATCCCTAGCTACTTCGGCAGCTTGCTCCGCCGAGCAATGTGTCGCAAAATCACCAGTGGCTTCGTGAACAAGCAAATCAACATCTTGGACCAATTTTCTGATGACATCTGATTTTTCGGTGTCACAAGAATAACCAAGTGTACCGCCATTTTCTTTATCCATAATTTTTAAACCCATAACAGCAACACCGTGAATGCCCGGAGAGCCAGTAATATGCCAGTTTTCATTATTGATAAATTCTGCATTTTCTTCGTAGGCAACTTCGTGCCATTCAAGTTCAAACATGGTTGAAAATGCTTCAGTTTTGAAACTTGCCATAGCATCGACTAGCGCTCTAAGTTGCTCAATAGCTGGCCTTATTCCGTAAATCGGCAATGGCTTAGTTCGACCTGTAAGCCAGAGCTTTTGTAAAAACATTGGGAAGCCACTTACATGATCAGCGTGTTCATGGGTAATGATAAAAGCTTCAAGAATTGATAAGTCTGCGTAGGTCAAGCCTGACATTTGTAAACGCTGCATGGTATCGCCGCCACTATCTATAATGATGAGTGAGTTTGTGTTTCGTACTGCCAGCATAGTGGCTGTGCGTTCTGGATCGCTAAGGCTCGAGCCTGTGCCGAGTAGATAGAGGGTTGCCATTTTTTTTAAGAGTACCTAACCAAATTGATTTTAACTATTAGAATCTAAGCTAAGAGAAGGATCTAAGTTTATCGTTTCCATCGGATTAAACTCATCTACTAAGGTGATTTTTGGATTAATATGTTTGACCGCCCCAGACTCGGTTAGATTTACTAAACCCATTAAGAGTTCATCCCAAGCTACCTGTGCTTTTACGGTCAAGTCTATTAGAGAAGTTGGGCTTCTGAGCTGTCTTACAATGTCAATTTCAGTTGGACTAAGCGTCTGTGTTCGCATGATAATGCCAGGTGCATTATTGACCTCAAATTCATCATCTAAAACCCAACGACTGCATAGACGGCTATAATGCTTTAGCTCATCTGTGCGACGTGCTATGTCTAGACAAAGACCAGTTGGATTTACGCCAGGAGCTACAATAACATCAACGTCTTCTGAAAAGTGAAAAGCAAATTCGCCATCCGTCTTTTCGAAAATTGGGAGTAGTGCCATTTCCAAACGCTCCCTAAAGCTTTCCATTAGCAACTGGCGTAGTGATAAATCTTGGGTTTCAGTTAGTTTTTGTCCCTGTTGAGAAAAATCACGCAGACGAATAATCTGACTTTCTTCAGCGCCCATAGAGCGCATAATATCTGCGAGTTTTGGGGCAAAGTTAGTTTTTAAGCGTCCAATGTAGCCACTCATCATAGCGATGTTTGTATTGAAGCGAGAATCAGCATAGATGAGTTTTAGAACACCAGTTTTGGTGTTCATATGTAACATTTCAAAAAGGTTGTTTAGACTAACTTCTGCCAGCTTGCCTCTGAGCTTACCTTGAGACTTTATAGTGGCATGTTGTTTAGCAGTAGGGTTCTGACCAAGCTCCATAGTATTAGTTTATGCTTTCTGTTCGGAAAGCCGCGTTAAGTAAATCGCAACAGTAGACTGTGTGCAACCTTGTATTTGATGGCTTCTTTGATGCTAATTGTGTGGTTTTTTGGAACGTGTATTTTGGGTGACTACTTTTTTCAAGCTTAAAGACACTAAATCCTTTTAAAAAATTGTAGGTCGTACAACTATATTTCAATCTTGGTGGCATGATTAAAGTTCCCCAATTATCTTTAGATATATTATATTACGTTGCTAAAAACTTGTTAAATTAGTTTCGTCTGAGCTTTTTGTATAGTTTGTGGCTGTTTCAACCTTATTATATATCATACTATATTCTTATTAAATTTAGACCTTTCCCCCTTTTGTTTTAGGAGTTATACCGAAATGAATCAAGAATGTCATAATGTCAAAAATAAGCATCGGTTGGAAAGTGCTCATCTTTCGGTTCTTTTGAAGATACAAGTGCTAACATGACTATGACATTTATCTTTCAATTTAGTATTACTAAGTACTATAGGATTTACCAGATAGTATCCAATCTAATTTAGTATAGTTATGTCACACCTTTGATTTTCTTTGTAAACAATTTCCTACATCAATATATGTCAATAATTAGTTCAAAAAGTATAGAAT